>DASQEJ010000261.1:0-4941 GCA_035633715.1 Actinomycetota bacterium
GGGGTCACGCCGCGTCCTCGTGGCCGGCGGCGCGGACGCCCCCGAGCTCTATCGGGAGCGATCACGCAGCTTCGCGGCCGGCGCCGGCGAGTTCACCGGAGCGCAATCCTTCCCGACAGCGACGCTGCTCGCGGACGGATCGGTCCTCGTGACCGGTGGTTACGACGAGCAGGTCACCGCGACGAACGGCGCCTGGCTGTTCGTCCCGTGACCAGGGCGCCGGGCTCGCGGTCACCCGCGGCCCGGGCCCTCCTCGCGGTCGTCTTCGTCTAGCTCTTCCACTGGACGAGGTTCTGCAGGAGCTGGTAGCCCGCCCACGTGAGCGCATAGTCCGACAAGCCGTACGGGTGGTAGTACTTCTTGGTCGGGTCCGGCAACAGCGCCCCGACGAAGCGGATGCGCCCACCCTTGAACTTGATCTCCCCGACCGTCACCTCGTCCTGCGCCTGCCCGGTCGCGACCGCGCGTTGCTTGCCCCTCGCCCTGTCCCAGGCGCCCTGGAGCACGTACCACACCGGTGCGCCGCCCTCGTCGAGGCTGTAGCCGAGTGGGACCGGCTCGTACGTCTGGCGGCGATGCAGGATGTCGGTCGTCGTGCAGGCTTCGGCTCGCGTGATGCCCGATTGCTTCGCCGCGCACGAACGGCCTTCGGCCGCGCCCGGCTGGTTGATCTTGCGCGCCAGCTGGTCACCGTAGGTGGCTTCCCTCTTCAGAGTCGCGAAGTTGACGTAGCCCGCGTACACGGCGACCTTCTGCACGCTGCGCTCTACGACGTCCGGGTCGTCCGTCGGAGCGGATCTCGGTATGACCCTCAGCCCGCGCCACAGCATCTTCAACGCCCTGTCGGTCAGCACGAGGTTGCCGTCGTGTCTCGCAACCCACGTGCGCAGCTTCCGCCCGATTGCGGGGTACACGCGGTTCGTGATGACGATGGTGTCGTATCTCCGCTGCCAGCGGTTCGTCTTACGGATCTGGCGAACGGTCAACTTGCCGATCTTCGGCTTCGAGTACTTCTTCAACGACTGCCAGAAGCGCATCGACGTCGCCTTGAACGCCTTCTGGCCCGGGTCCGGCCACGCCGCCTCGTCCGAGAACGAGATGTCGGCCTCGTAGCCGAACGCGGCCTCGCCGCCCTCGATCCGGATCCGCCACTTGCCCGCCTCGGGGTAGTTCCCGTGCAGCGCCTGCCCGCCGGGCATGTAGGCGTCGGCGCCACCGCCGTTGTAGCTGTTGACGGTCTCCCATTCCTCGTCACCCTGCTCCTCGCCGGGATGCTCAGCCCCGCCCTTCTGCTCGAGGTGGGCCTGGCTGGCGGAGCACGGGCTGACGCCTTGGATGTTCGTGCACGTGATCACGACTTCGATGCCGCCGTTGTAGACCTTGGGCGGCCCCTCGACGTCGAACTCGTAGATGAAGTCGTTCGACTGGTCGAGCACGACGTCTCGGATCGGCTCCTGTTGCGGGAGCTTGCGCAGCTTCGCGGCGCCCGACGCGATCTTCTTGGCGCGCTCCTGGACGAAGCCCGGGTTGTGCACGTAGCCGACGCGGCCCTTCGTCTCGAACGTCTGGTCCTCACGCTTGAGCGAGTAGTTGATCATCGAGTAGATCAAGGACTTGTTGCCGTCGACGTGCAGCTGCTCGATGTCCTGGTCGAAGCACGAGCCCACCCCGCAGTTGCTGAGGTGGGAGAACGCCATCTCGTTGTCGATCCCGTCGCCGTTCAGCCCCATCGGCGAGTCGATCCAGTTGCCGAAGGCGCCCGTGACCGTGTAGTCGATCGTGTCCCAGATGGTCCCCCACTGCACGCCGTACTGACGTGGGTCTTGTTCCGGCGCGTCGTTCGGCTTGATACGCGGTGAGTAGGCGAGCCGGGCCTCTGCGTCCGCCCACGCTCCCTTTACCGTCTGCAGGACGCGCTGGTCCTTGCCGTAGTCGCGCTGGGTGCCTCCGAGCAACGTGAACGAGAACGCCTTCGCGTCGACCATCCCGTGCAGGTCGATGCCTCCCGTCCACTTCGGGCGGCCGCGCTTGTCGTGAGGTCCGATCGCCTGGAGGACGCGGCCCACGGCGCGCGACTCCGGCTCGGACCACGGGGTGTACGGAAGGTACGTCCACCCCTGTTCCGGCCAGTCGCGGTTCAGGTCGACGCCGTTGCCGTTGTAGCGCTGGTAGAACGAGATGCCGTTCTGCCGGTCGCCTCGTCGCCATCCGTCGGGGTTCGGCCAGATGAAGTAGACCGCCGAGCGCTTCAGCGCGGCGCCCGCGGTGATGGACTTCTCCGGTGTCGCCTCGAGCAACGGATGCGGCGCCTTGTTGTCTTCGTGTTCGCAATCGACGTAGTCGGGGGCGCTCTTCTTCGCACACGCGCCCCAGGTGGCGAGGTCCTCGACCGCTCGCGTGCCGCCCTCGGCGCCCGCCCGCTCGATCCCGTGGATCGACAACGGGAAGACGAAGTACTTCTTTCCCTTGTCGGGGATCGACTCGTCGGTGATCCGCACCATCTTCAGCGGCAACCGGTCGCGCTCGGAGGTGTCCGTCCCTTGGACGGTCTGCGGGACCCCGGCGGACCGGAAGGCGTCGCAGCCTTCCGCCTTGGTCTTCGCGGGCTTCCCGTTGCACTTGAAGTCCTCGTGCAACGTGTAGACCTCGACGAAGTCCGGGAACATCTCCTCGAGGAGATCGAGACCGTCGAGGAGCTCCTGGTACTGGATGAAGTCGACGGCGCACACGGTGCCCTTTGCCCATGGCGAACCGTCGGCCCGGCACGCGTGTGGGTCGGGGAAGACCCGACCGAGCGTCTGGTAGCTGTCGCTGTCGGTGGCCACCGGCGTCGCGTGGACTGGAGCGCTCGTGCCGACGGCCAGTAGCCCGGCTACGAGGCTCACCGCCACGAGAGCTGCGATCTTGCGCATGATCCCCCCTCGTCCTTACACGGTGATGCGAGCCGCCATCGTACGGCGGTCATCCCCGGTATGCCGCGGGAGAGCCCGGACGGCGTTTCCGGGGGCCGTGGGCGCGGGCTTCTTACGGCGAAGCGAGCACCGGATCCGTGGTCGGCGCACGTGACCCGCCGGCGGGCTCGACGGTCACCGCCACCTCGTCGAAGGCACTGGTGGGGTACCGGGTCTCGACGAGAGCGACGCCGTCGTCCGCCACGAAGACGTGGTCCGCCACGATCTCGCCGCCCTGGAAGAGCCACAGCTGGTACGCGCGGCCGTCCCCGAGCGCCTCGAGACCGTCGGCGAGCAGGGTGGACCCCGCCCCCGAGTCCACGAGCCTGGCGTCGCCATCGGACGAGCCGGTGAGAGTGACGACGCCTCCTCCCGTGGGCGGTTGGACCCGGTCCCCGCGCAGCGATTCCTCGGTCTCGCCTGCGTCGCGGAAGTAGACCCCCGCCGACGCGGCGACCGCGAGGCTGCCCGCGACGACCAGCGCCGCAAGGAACGCCCTCGACCGAACGCGGAGGCGACGCGTGGAGACCGGCGGTTCCTCCACCTGCACGCGCCGCATCGTCCGGTCCGAGAAGCCGGGCGGCAACGACACGTTCGCCCGGCGCTCGTCCGCGGCGTCGATGACGTCCTGCGCGCTGTCTCGGAGCCTCATGCTCAGAGCGCCGGCTCGGGCCTCCAGCACGTCCAGCGCCTCACCCGCGTCCCTGAACTCGCCCTCCATGAGGATCCCGACCGCTCGTCCGATGACCTCCTGGGTCACCAGGCTCTCCTCCGCCGCCTTCCGAGTGCGGACGCCGGCGACCCGCGCCTGTGCGCTCGCCAGCGTCACCGCCGCATGGGCCGCGTAGATCGCTCCGTAGTCGCGATCCTCCTGCTGGAACGCACCCGGCCTCCTGGCGTACAGATTGAGCGCTCCCAGGGTGTCGGAGTCCACCCGGAGGGTGAACGCGAGCAGACCCTCGAACCCGTGGCCCGCCGCGAGCGCAGTAAAGGCGGGCCACTTCGTGTCGGTCGACATCTCCTCGATCTGGAACCACGTGCTGTCTTTCCCGATCGCGTCGAGACAGGGGCCCTGACCGGTCTCGTACTGCAATGCATCGAGGACGACCGCCATCTCGTCACTGGAGCCGACGGTCGAGATCCCGTCGGGCTTGACGAGAGACACCGACGCGAGGTCGCAGCCCGCGATGGTCCTGACCGCGAGCGCGGAGATGACGTCGAGGGTCGACCGCACCGTCTCGTGAGCGGGGACCAGCTCGGCGAGCTCCCGGAAACCGCGCAAGAGACGCTCCGGATAGGTCAAGAGGTCTCGGCCCCGGCGCCGGCTGTGGTCAGAGAGATAGCCTCTGGAGTCCGAGCGACGTTCGGTGAGAGGGGACGATGATGAACGGACTTGCCGCAGTGGGCGTTGCGATCGTCCTGGTTCTTACCGGAACGGCGTGCAACGAAGGCGACGACGAAGGCGGCTCCTTCAGCCTCGAGCTCGCCGGTGACGCCGAGGTCTGTGAGGGAGACACCTGCGGCGGTGACGGCGCCGGCACGGCCGAGGTGACGATCAACTCCGACCAGAACGAGATCTGTTACGAGATCGCCCTCGACGGGGTGCAAGACGTGACGGCCGCCCACATCCACGCGGCGCCCGAAGGTGAGGCCGGCGACGTCGTCGTCGACCTCGATTACGCGGGCGACGACGCGGGGGCCGAAGGGTGCGTCGACGGGATAGACGAGAGCATCCTCGAGGAGGTCTCCGAGGAGCCGGGACGTCACTATCTCAACGTCCACTCGGAGGAGTACCCCGACGGCGCGGCCCGAGCCCAGCTCGAAAGCTGACTGAAGCGACACCCGGCTCGACCGTCACGATGCGACGTCGGTGGGGATCGCTCGTTTCGCGCGGCCCCTCTCGACTAGCCTCAGCGCGACGATCGTCAGCTCGTACATGAGGTAGAGCGGGCCGGCGAGGGCGAGAAGCGTGTAGGGGTCCTGGCTCGGC
>DASQEJ010000262.1:0-7002 GCA_035633715.1 Actinomycetota bacterium
CTCGTGCGATCGCCGTTTCTTCTCCTTCCGCCGCGACGGTGTGACGGGGCGCCACGGCGCGTTCGTCTCGTTGCTCGGATGAGGCCTCCTTCCGGCGTCTCGCCGAGCCCACCCGCGCTTGCCGACAGGTACGCGGCCGTCCTCGCGCGCGTCGCGGACGCTGCGACGCGCGCCGGACGCGATCCCTCGAACGTCACGCTCGTCGCCGTGTCGAAGACGTGGCCGGCCCACGTCCTCGCCGACGCTGTGGCCGCCGGCGTCGGCGTGTTCGGCGAGAACCGCGCGCAGGAGCTGAGGGAGAAGGTGACCGCGCTCGGCGACGCCGCGCGCTGGCACTTCGTCGGGCCGCTCCAGTCCAACAAGGTCCGCCACGTCGTCGGGACCGCGGAGCTCGTCCATTCGGTCGACCGGTACGGCCTCGCCGAGGCGATCGCTCGCCGCGCCCACACGCTCGGGATCGTGCAGGACGTGCTGATCGAGGTGAACGTCGCCGGCGAGGCGACCAAGCACGGCGTCGAGCCCGCGGCCGCCGTCAGCCTCGCGGAAGAAGTCGCGGCCCTCGACGGGATCGCCGTCAGGGGCCTGATGACGATCCCGCCCCGGGCCCGCGACCCGGAGGAGACGAGGCCGTACTTCCGCGAGCTCGTCGCGCTGCGCGACCTCGTGGCGCGAAGCGTTCCCGGGGCGACCGAGCTGTCGATGGGGATGAGCGCGGACTTCGAGACGGCGATCGAGGAGGGGGCGACGATCGTGCGGGTCGGGGAAGCGATCTTCGGCCCCCGCAACCCTCGCTGAGGCGCCGGCCCCCGGCCGGGCCCCGCTCCGGGATATCCTGCTCGCCATGGCCGGCGTGTGGAGGAAGACGCTCATCTACCTCGGGTTGGTGGAGGACGACGAGCTCGACGAGTACGCGTACGAAGAGCACGAGGAGGAAGAGCCTCCCCGGAAGCAGTCCCGTCGCGCCGCGGCAGCCGCGCCGGCGCGTGACCCGGACGACGCGTTCGCCCCTCGCCGCGACGCCGTGGTGCGCCCGATCCAATCGCAGCCGCAGGCCCGCTTCCACCTCGTGACGCCGACGCAGTTCAAGGCGGACGCGCAGGAGGTCGGCGACAAGTTCCGCGAGGGCTTCTCGGTACTGATGAACCTGCACGCCGCCGAGGCCCGCGAGCGCCAGAGGCTCATCGACTTCGCGAGCGGGCTCGCGTACGGGATGGGCGGCGGGATCCAGCCCGCCGGCGAGAACGTGATCCTGATCACGCCCCCGGGGGTCCAGGTGTCGGCGGAGGAGAGACAGCGCTTCCTGGAGGAGCGCGGCTTCTTCAAGCAGGCTTAGGGACCTCCCGCCGTGCAACCCCTCGACATCCTCTGCATCGCGCTCGCCGTCTACACGATGATCCTGTTCGCGCGGATCATCCTGTCGTGGGTCACGATGTTCTGGTCGCCGCCGCCGGGGCTGTCGCCCGCGATCAGGGTCGTCTACGACCTCACCGAGCCGATCATGGGCTTCTTCAGGCGATACATCCCGCCGGTCGGAGGGTTCGACCTCTCGCCGATCATCATCTTTCTGATCCTGTCGATCGTCCGGAGCCGGCTCGGCTGCTAGCGCCCCTTCAAACCGCGTTTTCGCAGGGGTTGGGTGCGATACTCCCGATATGGATCTGACCGCCCGCGACATCCACGAAAAGCAGTTCCACGACGCCTGGCGCGGCTACAACCAGGAGGAGGTCGACGACTTCCTCGACCGCGTCGCCGAGGTCCTCGACCGGGTGCAGCGCGAGAACCAGGCCCTCCAGACGCGCGTGGACGAGCTCGACCACGCCGTGTCGGCCAGCCGCGACACCGAGGAGATGCTGAAGAAGACCCTCGTGAGCGCGCAGCAGGCCGCCGAGGAGGCCATCTCGACCGCGAAGGCCAAGGCGAGCGACCTCATCACCGAGGCCGAGGAGCGGGCGCGGCGGTCCATCGAGGAAGCGAACGAGCGCGTGCAGGGCGCGGAGGCCGAGGCTCGCCGCAAGACCCTCGAGGCCGAGCGCGAGCACCAGCGCCGGCGGACCGAGCTCGACGCAAACATCGAGCGCCTCCAGGGTCTCGAGAACGAGCTCAAGAACCGGATCAAGGGCTTCCTCGACCAGCAGGCCCAGGCCCTCCAGGGCCTCGAGATCGTCGGGCCGCCGCCCGAGATCCTCGGGCCGGGCGCGGTCCGGGGAGCGGGCGTGACGCCGCCTCCCCCCGCGGGCGACAGCGGGGCGGCGCCGGCCGAGAAACCCGACGACTCCGCCACGGAGATCTCCAGCGAGGCCGGGGACGCCGGATCGGATGCCGCTGAGCCACCCTCGACCCCCTCCGGCGGACCGAACGGCTCGGCCGGTGGTGAAGGCGCGAGCGGGCCGAACGGCGCCGGCAAGGCGGGTCTCATCGACGACTCGACCGCGGGCGAGACCGCCGCTCGCGTGGTGACGCTTCCCGACGCGTCTTCCAACGGCGCGGGCGAGGCGCACGCCGAGGCCGCGCACGCGCGTCGCGGCGTGAGGGGTCTCTTCTGGAGGGACGAGGGCTAACGCCCGATGCGAAACGCCGGCGCGGCGCGGTGACGATCCTCGTGGGGGCTGCGGCCCTCCTCGCCGTCGGCGCGGCGGTGACGCTCGTCCTCGGCTGGTCCTCCGACGACGCCGTACTGGTGTGGGTCTCGATCCTCGCGAGCGGCTTCGCCGCCCTTTTCCTGTTCGCCGCGTCGCGTGCGGCGTCGCAGGAAGACGACTGACCCGAAGCTGCCTACACGTGCGTGATTTGCTTATTTCTCACGCGCTCGGCCTGCCTCAAAATCGTCCCCGTAGACCACTTTCGAGAGGGATGCGGCGAGTGAGACCAGTCAACGTTTTGATCGCCGACGACGACGCCGGTATCCGGAGCTTCCTGCGCATCGCGCTGTGCCACGAGGAGGGCGTCGGCGAGGTGCGCGAGGCCACCAACGGGTCGGACGCCGTGGCCATGTGTCGTGAGTCGCCGCCGGACGTCGTCGTGCTCGACTACTGGATGCCGGTCCTCGACGGCGGCGGCGCGGCGCGCCAGATCCGCATCGACAACCCGAACGTTCGGATCGTCGCGTTCTCCGGGGTGCTGCAGGGGACGCCCGAGTGGGCCGACCATTCGTTCCTCAAGGGCGAGCTGCCGGACCTCGGGCTCGTCGTCCGGCTCGGACGGGACTCGCTAACGCGACTTCCGCAGGCCGACGCGGACGGAGCCGCCGTCTAGCTCCACGTCGTCGCCCGCGGCGTCTTCGGGCGCCGCGTCGAACGCAGTCCCCACCGCCAGCACCTCGCGGGCGATCATCTCCTCGTGACTCCGCAGCGCGGCCGTCACGGCGTCGTCGTCGCTCGCCAGCCACAGCTCGATGCGATCCTCGACCGCGAGCCCGCTCGACTTGCGGAGGTCCTGCACCGCGCGCACGACCTCGCGCGCTGCCCCCTCGGCGGCGAGCTCCGGCGTGACCTCCAGGTCGAGGGCAACGCCGTACGGCCCGTCCTGCGCGAGCGAGAAGCCCTCTCGCCCCGACACCCGCACGTCGAGCTCGCCGGGCGCCAGCGAGACGTGCTCGCCGTCGACCTCGAGGGTCGTCGTGCCGTCACGCTCCAGAGACGCGACGACCTCGTAGGCGTCGGCGCGGCCCAGCGCGGCGGCGACGTCTTTCACCTTCTTGCCGAAGCGGGGGCCGAGCGTCTTGAAGTTCGGCTTCACCGTGTAGGTCACGAGCTCGGCGAGGCCGCGCGCCACCTCGATCTGCTTCACGTTCAGCTCCTCGGCCAGTAGCTCCTCGAGCTCGGCGAGGTCGTCGGCCTCCGCGGCGGGGAGCACGACGACGGCCTTCGCGAGCGGCTGGCGCACCCTCACCTTCGCGTCGGTGCGGGCGGAGCGTCCCGCGGACACGAGCCGGCGGACGAGCTGCATGCGGCGGCGCAGGTCGTCGTCCGAGCGGAAGCCGTCGGGCTCCGGCCAGTCGGCGAGGTGCACCGAGTCCTCACCGGTCAGGTTCGTGTAGATCTCGTCGGCGACGAACGGCGTGTAGGGGGCAGCGAGCTTCGCGACCGTCACGAGGCACTCGTGCAGCGTGAGGAACGCGGTCTTCGTGTCCTCGTCCGACGCGGAGCGCCAGAACCGCCGGCGGCTGCGCCGCACGTACCAGTTCGAGGGGTCGTCGACGAAGCGGTCCAGCCGGCGGCCCCCGCGGGTGCAGTCGAAGGCCTCCAGCGAGTCCGTCACCTCGCGCACGGTGTCGTCGAGCTCCGCGAGGATCCAGCGGTCGATCTGGGGACGGTCGGCCACCGGCTCGTGCGCCGACGGGTCGAAGCCCTCGAGCGACGCGTACGTCACCCAGAACGAGTACGTGTTCCACAACGTCAGCAGGTACTTGCGAAGCGTCTCCTCGATCAGCTCGACCGACACGCGCCGGGCCGACCACGGCGACCCGGACGTCAGCAGGTACCAGCGCAGCGGGTCGGCCCCCTGCGCGTCGAGCACCACCCACGGGTCGATGACGTTGCCGAGCGACTTCGACATCTTGCGTCCCTGCGTGTCGACGATGTGGCCGAGGCAGACGACGTTGCGATACGAGTTGCCGCCGCGCACGAGCGTCGCGACCGCCAGCAGCGAGTAGAACCACCCGCGCGTCTGGTCGATGGCCTCGGAGATGAAGTCGGCGGGAAAGCGCGTCTCGAAGACGTCTTCGTTCTCGAACGGGTAGTGCCACTGCGCGAACGGCATCGAGCCCGAGTCGAACCACGCGTCGATCACGCTCTTCACGCGCCGCGCCTCGGCGTGGCACTCGGGGCAGGTGATCGTGACCTCGTCGACGTAGGGGCGGTGGGGGTCGAGGTCCGACAGGTCGCGGCCCGCGTGCTCCGCGAGCTCCGCGATCGAGCCCACGCACGTCGCGTGGCCGGCCTCGCAGCGCCACACCGGCAACGGCGTGCCCCAGTAGCGGTCGCGCGACAGCGACCAGTCGACGTTGTTCGCGAGCCAGTCGCCGAAGCGACCGTGCTTGATCGTCGGCGGCTGCCAGTTCGTGTCCTCGTTCGACGCCTGCAGCTCGCCGCGGATCTGCGAGGTCCTCACGTACCAGTCCCTGCGCGGGTAGTAGAGGAGCGGCGTGCTGCAGCGCCAGCAGTGGGGATAGGCGTGCTCGTAGTCCTCGGCCTTGAACAGCAGTCCGCGGCCGTCGAGGTCCTCGATGATCTTCGGGTCGGCGTCCTTGACCCACAGGCCCCCGAACGGCTCGCCGCGCGGCACGACCTTGCCGGACGCGTCGATCATCCCGACGATCGGCAGCCCGTCGCGCTTCGCGACCTCCATGTCGGCCTCGCCGTAGGGCGCGAGGTGGACGATGCCGGTCCCGTCCTCGGTCGTGACGAAGTCGCCCGGCCTCACCCGATGGCCCGTCTCACCGCTCTCGACGAAGCCGAACGGCGGGGAGTAGATGCGGCCGACGAGGTCGCCGCCGTGGATCTCCTCGAAGACCTCGACGCCCTCTCCGAGAAGCGCCTCGACGCGCTCGCGGGCGACGATCAGGCTGGCGCCCTCATTGTGGGGATCCGCGACGCGGACGTAGGTGATGTCGGGGCCGACGGCCGCGGCCATGTTCGCCAGCAGCGTCCACGGCGTCGTCGTCCACACGAGGAGTGCGGTCGACGGGTCGGCTGCGAGCGGGAACCGCACGAACACGGACGGGTCGACCACGTCCTTGTACGCGTCGGTCTGGTGCTGCTCGTGGGACGACAGAGCGGTCTCGCAGCGGGGGCAGTAGGGGACGACCTTGAAGTCCTCTTCGAGCAGCCCCTTGTCCCAGATCTGCTTGAGGATCCACCACACGCTCTCGACGTAGTCCCGGGACATCGTCCAGTACGCGTTGTCCTGGTCGACCCAGTAGCCGATGCGCTCGGTGAGCCGGGCGTGGTCGTCGACGTAGCGCTGGACGGACTCGCGGCAGAGGCGGGTGAACTCCTCGATCCCGACCTTCTCCTCGATCTCGCGCTTCTGCGTGATCCCGAGGCTCTTCTCGACCTCGATCTCGACGGGCAGGCCGTGGCAGTCCCAGCCCGCCTTGCGGTGGACGTAGTGCCCGCGCATGACCTGGAACCGGCAGTAGACGTCCTTGAAGGCGCGGGGCTCGACGTGGTGGATCCCCGGCTTGTTGTTCGCCGTCGGGGGGCCGTCGTAGAAGACCCACTCGGGCGACCCCTCGCGGTTCGACAGGGTGCGGGGAAAGACGTCCTTGTCCTGCCAGCGCGCGGCGACCTCGGCCTCCATGGCGGGCCAGGAGACGTGCGGATCGACGGGGCGGTAGGACCGTTCGGGCATGCGGCAAAGGGTAGCCGCGCCGGGGGCCGCGTCCGCCGCGGCGTCAGCCTGGGCCGATGCCGCTTCCCCCCTTGCGTTCGACCGCGGGTGGTCCGCGGGGCTCCCCGGTTTGCCTGTGGGGATGTCCGGGTGGTTACGGGGGAGTTTAGCCGGCACGACCCCGTCCAAGCCTTCGGGATGTTCGCCCGAGGACGTGACTATTGCACTTGACGTTGTGCTATCGTCCCGCGCCCATGAGCCCGGCCAAGAAGCCCGCTAAGAAGACGACGGGCAGTTCGAAGAGCGCCGCTCCGGCGCGCTCGCGCAAGGCCGCCGTCTCCAAGACGTCCGCCTCGAAGTCCACCGCGGCGAAGTCTTCGGCCAAGAAGACGACGCCCAAGAAGACCTCGAAGAAGACCGTCGCGAAGAAGACGACGGCGAAGAAGACCGCGGCCCGCGGCACGGCGGCCCCGAAGAAGGCCACGGCCCCCAAGAAGACGACGGCCAAGAAGACGGCCAAGAAGACGACGGCCCCCAAGAAGGCCGCCGCCCCCAAGAAGACGACGGCCAAGAAGGCCACTGCGCCGAAGTCCCCGGCCAAGAAGACCGCGGCGAAGAAGACGACCGCTCCGAAGGCGGCCGCTCCGAAGGCGACTCCCAAGAAGACGACCG
>DASQEJ010000263.1:0-3304 GCA_035633715.1 Actinomycetota bacterium
GCGACAGGTTCTACATCGCGTTCGGGCCGAACTCGGGGGGCGCGCTCCGGATGATGACCGTCTCGCCGTCCGGAGTCGTCATGAGCCCGCCCGTGGATATCGACGAGGACGGGTTTCGTCCAAGCGTCGGGAGCGACGGCCAGCACGTGATGCTCTCGTACCTGCGCGAGGTGTCCGTCAACAACCGCTCTCAGCACCTCGTCCTGCTTGACGCGCAGCTTCAGCCCCTCGCGGAGCAGAGCTGGCCCGTGTTCATCGGCCAGCAAGTGACCGTCGCCGGCGGGCCGACCGGATTCGCCGTGGGTCACAATGGTCAGAATGGTATGTCACGCGTCCGACGCCTCGACGCGAGCGGAGGCTGGCTCGACAACGCATGGATCGCGTCTCCGTATGGCGTCGATGGCATCGCGCGCGACGGTGCCGGCTACCTCATCGCAAACTCGACCGAAGTGCGTCGCCTGGACGACGCGAGCGACGTGCTCGGCCCGCCTGCGGCTCTCCCGGACGACGCTGCCTATCAGACAGAGATCGCGTCGGACGGCGACGCCCGTATCCTCGCCTGGGCCTGGAGCAACGGCGACGGCACCGGCATGACCGAGGTCCGCTCCGCGCGCCTGGATGCGACAGGCGCCTCCCTCGATCCGACGGCTCGCGTCGTTCCTCAAGGCACCCCGGTGCAGCTTTGGCCCGCGCTCGGCACCGTTTCAGGGCAGACATTCATTGCGTTCACCGAGATGTCTCGGGAGGAAAGCTCGATTCGGTATGGGCTCTTCGACGCGACGGCCGCAAATCCGGCGAGCGGGATGCACGAGATCCCGAGCGCCTGGGCGCCAGACCTCGCCAGCGGCGCCGATTCGACGCTGCTCGTCTGGTCGTCCTCGTCGCAGATCTTGGCGGCGAACGTTTCCAGCGACGGCACGCTCGGCGTGCCCCACGTTTTGGCCGACGTGGTCGAAGGGACGGTAGGATCTCCACGGGTTACGGCCACGCCTACGGGGTTCGTCGTGACGTACAGAAAAGCGCAGGGCGATTCCCTCAGCTTGGTGCACGCGCTCACCCTCTCGTCCGACGGCGCCGTACTGAGCGACGTGAGTGTCGCATTGGCGGGCTATGGGGTGCCGGTCGCGGTGGGCGATGACACGGTCGTCGCGCTGAAGCAGGAGTATGCCCCTGATCTGGCGGTACGCTGCTTGTCGAACGCGAAAGAGCTGACGCTCGGCGCGAGCGCGCCGGGCGAGGCTCCTGACATCGCCTCGAACGGATCGCTCGCGTTCGTCGTCTGGACCGACGACGCAAGCCGACGCATCCATGGAGCGATGGTCGACAGCGCTTGCTCGAGCGCGACGGCTTTCCCGATCACGCAGGCCGGCAACGAAGCGATCTCGCCGAGCGTCGTGTTCGACGGGGAGACGTATCTCGTGGTCTGGCGCGAGCTCGGTTCGTTCGGAGCCGACCTTCGCGCGACCCGTATTGCGACCGACGGGACCGTCCTCGATCCGAGCGGGTTTGTCATCTCGGCGCACCCTGAAAAGGAGCTCGGAGCGACGGTCAGGCGCGCCGCCGGCTCGATCCTCGTCGCATACCCGCGCTTCGATCCCGCTGCGAATGCGATCCGTCTCTGGATGCGAAGCCTCGAGTGAACGATGGCGTCGCGGTCGACAGGGATGTCAACCCGAAGGTGACCACCAACAACACGACCGCGAACCCGGAGCCCTACGTAGGGAGGCTGCCGGGGGGCTGTTTCTAGCCGTCCCCGGGGGTCTGCTCCGCCAGCGCCCTGAGTTTCAAAAAAAGCTCCGGTGGGCACCTTCGCCCTGTCCGAATGAGGATCTCCGCACGCGCCGCGCGCACGCCTGAAACGTAGAAATACGTCGGCTTATAGAAGCCCAGCGCCTTGCCATCGCGCGTCTCGGGCCGGACCTCGATCCGAGGCATTTCGCGCAGCGTCCCAGTCCCGTAGATCAAGACGACCACACGGTCCTCGAGCACGCGCAGCACGACGGCCGGCCGATTCTTCTCAGCCAAGGGTAGTAGGACGAGATCGCGGGCTGCCGGGGCGGCCAGCTCAGGCATCGTCCGGCTCGTCGCGGGGGGGGAAAACGTCCGCTCCGCTATCAATGGCTTTGCGGGCAAGATCCTCGAGTTGCCGTGCCGCATCGGCGGTTTGTCCGAAGAGCTTTTCGAGATCCATCCTCTCCTCGGCCGGAACAATGTCCAGTGGCACCTGAGCCTCCGGAATCGAGGCCAAGAAGCGCATATAGAGGCGTTCGTTATGGATCCACTGCTCTGCGATTGACCGGAGCAACCACGGCTCGGGCGTTTGTGGGTAGATGAGGGGGTACACGAGCGCAAACATCAGGACGTTTGCGCGCAAGCCTGCGAGCCACGACGCTGCCACTTCAGGCGGTATGCTCGGATCTTCGAGGAAACCAAGAGGTTTGTCGGCGCTCAGTTGTTCCGCCGCCATCTGGAACTCGGACGGACCTCGCGAGCGCATCAAGCGGCCAATCGCCATAGCGATGGCTTCTGATAAGCGAAACCCCTCTCGCAATAGCCCTTGCAGGCCTTCGCCGAGAAGAGGGGCGGGGGCTGCGGCAACGTCCGACGCGGCCGGCGTGGTCTCAGGTGCGACCGCTGGAAACGATGCCGTCATCAACCCCAGCAGGTTGTTCATCTCCGGGCGTTCGATTTGCTCATCGAGCCGCCGCTCGAGGTCCTCAAGATCGCTCGCCTCGAGCAGGGGTGCACCGAGTGTCGCGATCGCAAACTCCACGAGATGGAGCAGCCTTTTCTCCTCGTCCGACAGCAGCGCTTGTCTCAGCTTGCGCAGGATGACGGCGAGCCAGGGCGGTAGGGTGAAGCCACCGATGGCCGGAACGGGCGACCGGTGAAGGACCCGATCTGCAGACATGCTCGAAAGATAGCAGCAATACGAGCTGCCTGAGCCATTCCTCGAACCAGAAACGTGACTCACTGGAGGCTTGAGCTCGACCCCTTGGAGGCTGGCACTTCCTCCCAAAACGAGCCTTCCCCGCGGGCGATCTCCGCGGCAGCCTCACCCAGGGCCGCCTCGAGCTCGGGGTCGAGCTCTTCTTCCTCCGCGGCAGGGGCCTCGATCAGCTCCACCTCGGTGTTCTCTGCCAACTCGACAGGGATGTCAACCCGAAGGTGACCACCAACAACACGACCGCGAACCCGGAGCGCCATGTTCCAAACCTGCCATTTTTGGCACGGCTTATCAACACAGTTGGTGGGTGGTGTTCCACAACCGGATGGGCATGTTCATGAAGTTTCGTGAGGTTTT
>DASQEJ010000264.1:0-5835 GCA_035633715.1 Actinomycetota bacterium
CCGCGCGACCGTGCGGACCGTGCGGATGGTCGAGGCGGTGATGGGCCGCCGGGCGCCCGAGGCTCCGGTCCGGGGGCTGTGGGAGTAGCCGGCTAGGGCTTCTCCCACACGTCGGGCGGCAGGTCGTTGTCCGAGCGCACCTCGGCGATGGCCAGCACGATCTCGTCGACCGACCGGCCTTGCCGCTTCGCCATCCGTCGGGCGACGAAGCTGCCGAGCTCGAAGATGCCGCGGGCGTCCACCTTCCACTCGCCGTCGACGAGCTGGAACCACACCGGGGAGCCGCCTATGACCGCGACCGCGGTCCGCGGCCCGGTGATCTTGACGTTGTCAGGGTCGAGGCGCGCCGACGGGAAGTAGTCGAGCTCGTAGCTGTAGACGCCGTAGCCGAAGAACAGCTCGGGCGACGCGCCCTCGAGCAGGTCGTGGTGGACGTCCGTGCGCAGGATCGTCAGCACGATCTTCTGCCACGGGGTGAGCCTCGCGATCTCGTCCGGGCCGCCCGTGGCCACCACGCGCTGGAGCCTGTCCAGCGCCTTGATCGTGGCGGGGGCGAACATCCGGATGGTGGAGTTGGAGTCCTCCCGCTTGTAGGCGATCTGGAGCCGCCGGAACGCTCTCGCCGCCAGCACCTTGGGGGACGGCTCGTTCGCCGGCGACGGGGAGGGCGCCGCGGTGGCCGAGGCCTCCGCCCGGGGCTCCGAGGCCCCCTCGGACGAGCACCCGGCCGCGAGGACGGTCACGGCGACGGCCGCGGCCGCGCCACGAAGGATCCGGGTCCCGCCATCCCCGTTCACGCCAGAGACGTTAGCCCACCGATGCCCCCGGGTGCGGCTACCGCTTGATACCTTTCCCCCATGACAAAGCGTGTGCTGATCGTCGAGGACGAAGAGGCCGTCAGGGAGCTCGAGAAGTTCATCCTCGAGACGCAGGGCTACGAGGTCATGGAGGCCCGTGACGGTCTCGAGGGCCTGGCGAAGGCCGAGTTCCGCAAGCCCGACCTCATCCTGCTCGACCTGATGATGCCGGACGTCTCCGGGGGCCGGATGTACGACGAGATGATGCAGCACCCGGCGACGGCGGGGATCCCGATCATCGTCGTGACGGGCAAGCCCGACGCTCACGAGATCTTCGACGACCAGATCGGCCCCGACAACGTCATCATGAAGCCGTTCGAGGCCGACACCCTGCTCGGCCGCATCCGCCAGCACATCGGCGACCCCGAGTAGCGCCCGGTGACGGCGATCCTCGTCGCCTTCACGGGCATCCTCGGCCTGATCTTCGGCAGCTTCGGCACGGTCGCGTCGTGGCGCATCCCGCGACGCGAGACGATCGTGAGCGGCCGCAGCCACTGTCCCAACTGTGGGGCGATGATCACGGCGCTAGAGAACGTCCCGGTCCTCAGCTGGCTGATCCTGCGGGGGCGGTGCCGGCACTGCGGTAACCCGATCTCGATCCGGTATCCGCTGATCGAGCTCACGACCGGCGTGCTGTTCGCGCTCAGCGCGGCGAAGTTCGGCTGGTCGATCGAGACGTTCGTTTTCGCCGCGTTCTTCTGGGTCCTCGTCGTCCTCACGGTCATCGACCTCGATCACAAGCTGTTGCCGAACAGGGTCGTGTACCCGGCGTTCGTCGTGGGGTGGGCGGGGCTCGTCGCGGCCGCGATCGCGGACGGCAGCACGGACCGCCTCCTCGACGCCGCGATCGGTGCGGCCATCTTCGGGGGCACCTTCTTCCTGATCGCGCTGATCGCGCCGCGGGGGATGGGGTTCGGCGACGTCAAGCTCGCGTTCGTCCTCGGGACGTTCCTCGGCTACACGCGGCTCGGTCTCGTCCCGCTCGGGATGTTCCTCGCGTTCTTCACCGGCGCGCTGACGGGGGTCGCAGTGATGCTGCGCACGGGAGGGGGCCGGAAGATGCAGGTCCCGTTCG
This sequence comes from Actinomycetota bacterium, assembly GCA_035633715.1. Classification (GTDB taxonomy): domain Bacteria; phylum Actinomycetota; class CADDZG01; order CADDZG01; family WHSQ01; genus JALZEG01. The sequence goes on from DASQEJ010000264.1 coordinate 1,933, forward strand.
GGCCGTTCCTCGCCCTCGGCACGACGCTGGCGATCTTCGCCGGCGACCCGCTGATCGACGCGTACCTGGGGCTGCTCTAGCCCGCGTCCTGCTCCGCGGGCGGGCCCTCCAGCTCCTTGAAGTGCGACCTCACGTACTCGGTGAGGCGCAGGTCGGGCGCGACGTGGAGCTTGCGGCGGATGCGGGCCTTGTGGCTCCTCACGGTCCCGGGCCTGATCCCGAGCCTGCGCGCGATGTCCTGCTCGGTGCGGCGGTGCGAGAGGTGCACGAGGATGTCCCACTCCCTCTCGGTGAGCTGGCGTGCGAGCGACGAGGGGCCGAGGCCGTGACGTCGCGGGTCGTCCGCCCGCCACAGCTGGTTGCCGCCGGAATCCTTCGCGCGCTGGAGTGCCGTCTGGACGCGCGTCGCGAGGTCCTCGGCCGCGTGGCCGTGCTGGAGCTCGGCGATGCCGATCGACACCGTCACCCGGCCCCCCATCCAGCGCATCGAGGCGATCGCCTCACGGCATCGTTCGGCGACGACCGCGGCCGTGGGGAGATCGGTGTCGGGCAGGATGATCGAGAACTCGTCGTCGCCGAACCGGTACATCGAGTCGGATACGCGCAGCATCGAGTCGAGCGCCGTCGAGATCTCGGCGAGCAGCGCGTCGCCGGACGCGGTCCCGTGCAGCGCGTTGACGTCGGCGAGGTGGTCCACGTCGACGAGCAGCACCGCAAGCGCCGAGTTGCTGCGCGACGCGCGCGCCACCTCTTCGCGCAGTCTCGCGTCGAAGGTCGCCCGCGAGCCCACTCCGGGGATCACCGCAGCGAGGTCGTCGCGACGCCGCCGTCGCGCAGCGACGCCCACCCGAGCGATGAACTCGCGCGCCTCGAGCGGCTTGGTGATGTAGTCGACCGCGCCGTTCTCGAGCCCGCGGACCTTGTCCTCCAGAGACGACAGCGCGGAGACGAACACGACCGGGATGTCCTTCGTGACGGGATCGCCCGACAGCGCCGTCAATACCTCGCTCCCGTTCATGCCCGGCATCATGATGTCGAGCAGGATGACGTCGGGGGAGTGCGTCGACGCGAGCGCGAGGCATTCGAGACCGCTCCCGGCCTGGATCACGTCGAACCCGCTGTCGTCGAGCTGGATGTGCGCGAGCGCGCGCAGGTCCGGGTCGTCGTCCACGACCAGGACGAGTGGTTTCTCTCGCGTTTGTGCAAGCGTGGTGGTCATCTCTCGCGCTCCAGACGCGGCTCCGTATTGGGACAAACCTCCCACGCCTCGTTTGCCAAGGGAATGAACCGTCCGGGCCATTTACCGCTAAGTAGAAACGCCTAGACGCCGTCTCCGGCCGGGCAACGCTTACGATGAGCGCATGGAGAACGAGGAGCTCCCCGAAGACGAGGGCGCGCCGATAAACGAAGAGGAACGCGAGCTCCTCCAGCAGGACCTCACCGACGTCCAGGTGCTGAAGGAGCTCTTGGCCCCGCGCGGGCTGAAGGGCGCCGTCTTCTTCTGCCCCGACTGCGACGAGGACCACTTCCTCGGCTGGGACCTCCTCGCCGGCAACTTGAAGGAGCTGCTGGAGGAGGGCGAGTCGCCGGTCCACGAGCCGGCCTTCAACCCCGATCCACACGAGTACGTGTCGTGGGACTACGCCCGCGGCTTCCTCGACGGCTACGAGTCGTTCGAGGAGGAGGAGATCGGCGACCTCACGAACCGGATCATCCTCGAGCTGCGCGACCGCGGGTGGCGCGTCGACGAGGTCAAGGGCATGCTCGCGGCCGTCGGTCTGCAGGTCCCGGGCGTCGACGACGGCGACGCCGGCGAGGACGGGGCCGCTCCCACTCCCCAGGCCTGAGCGCGATGAGGATCATCGCGTTCGCGAACCAGAAGGGCGGGGTGGCGAAGTCCACGTCGACGTTGTCGATCGCGGCCGCTCTCGCCGAGCGGGGACGCCACGTCCTCGCGGTCGACATGGACCCGCAGGCCGCGCTCACGTACTCGCTCGGCGTCGACCCGGACGAGCTCGACGAGACCGTCAACGACGTCCTCGTGCGCAGGCTCCCGCCGGAGAAAGTCGTGATCGCGCGCGAGGTGGACCTCGTCCCCGCGAACATCGACCTCGCGGGGGCCGAAGCCGTGCTGCTGGCGAAGACGGGACGCGAGTACGCGCTGCAACGGGCGCTGCGCGAGGTCGAGGGCAGGTACGACTACGTGCTGATCGACTGCCCGCCGTCGCTCGGCATCCTGACGATCAACGCTTTGACCGCCGCGGGCGAGGTCGTGATCCCATTGCAGTGCGAGGCGCTGTCGCATCGCGGCGTCGGGCAGCTGCTCGAGACTATCGGCGACATCAGGCACTTCACGAACGACGGGCTGAAGGTGACGGGCGTGATCCCCACGCTGTTCGACGGGCGCACGAAGCACGCGCAGCAAGTGCTCGCGGACGTAGGGGAGCGCTACGGCGTCCGCGTGCTGGAGCCCCCGGTGAAGAAGTCGATCCGGTTCGCCGAGGCGTCGCAGGCGGGGAGGTCGATCGTGTCGTTCGCCCCGACGCACCCGGGGGCCGAGGCCTACCGCGCGCACGCGACGGTCAGAGAGGAACACCAGCCGTGACGGGGCCGGGCTCGTCTACGCCGGGGAAGTACGCGCTGTACAGCGCGGCCGACGAGAAGAAGCCGTTCTCGTGCACCGTCGAGTGCTCGTCGTGCCGCGAGGAGACACGCGTGTCGTACGTCGAGCTGGCCGCGCTGATGTTCCCGCTCCACTTCCACGTGCCGATGCTGCGCTACCACTTTTCGTGGTTCCGCTGCCCGGCGTGCGGCAAGCGGACGTGGCTACGGATCCACCTCGACCGGTAAGTGGCAAAAGCGGCACCGCACGACCCGGTCTCCTGAGGCGTCGTAAGCCTCGATCCCACGGACCTCGTCGAGCGCGATCGACGTGTAGAAGACGCGCGCTTTGGCCCCGGGACGAAAGAGCGACTCGGCCTCTCGTCTGACGCCCTCGTCGTACACGACGTCGACTCGAGCGACGGTCCCCGGCAGCGCCCACGCCTGGACGTGCTCGGTGCGCACGCCGTCGACGTGCTCGAGGTCCAGGTTGCGGCTGTGGCAGGAGCGCGACGAGCTCCGGGGTTCGAGGACGACGATGCACACGTCGCGCGAGTGACCTCCGACGTAGAAGACGGACGGCGCCCCGGGGTCGGTCCCGACGTGGACGAGGTTCGGTGTCGTCAGGGAGTTGGACCTCGTGGGGAGCCGGCCCTCTACGCCCAGGGCCATGGCCTGGAAGGGTCCCACGAACACGGCGGCGAGCGCCAACCCGACGGCGCCGAGCGGCGCACGAGGCGTGACGTCGCAGTGCCGCCGCACGACGGGCGTCAGGAGAAGTACCCCAGCGGCGAAGAGCAGGGCGCCCGAGAGGGCGATCACCGTCGGAGACACGAAAGCCGAGAGCCCCTCGATGCCAATCACGCGCTGCCACGCCCCCCACAGCCCCGCGAGCGCGAATGCGACTCCGGACAGCTCGATCCACCATGCGACGCGTTCCCCTCCCAGGAGGCCCCACATCACGATCACGACGACGAAGATGTAAAAGGCCCGTGGCCATTCGCCGCCTCCGAGCATCGTCGCCGTCGCCAGCACCAACAGCGCATGCGCCCGCAGGGCGAGGGGCGACCCCATCACCCGCGCCCGGAGGATCTCCGCCAGCCGTGACATCCAACTGTCCTTTTCGTCAGCCTTTGGGGCAATCCTAGACGGATCGTCGCTCCGCCGCCGGGTACCGGGTAGCCTCGGGCAGCGACTACCAATCAAGGGAGGTTCCAGATGGCGCGTAAACCGGCCAAGCAGGTCACCGACGCTCGAAAGCAGATCGGAAAGGCCGCCGAGAGCCTGAAGGCCGTCGGCTCC
>DASQEJ010000265.1:0-5146 GCA_035633715.1 Actinomycetota bacterium
GTGCTCGTTCGCCCCTCGCTGCGCGTACGCGACGCAGGAGTCGGTCGAGAAGCGCCCGGCGTTGCGGCAGATCGACGGGCCGAACCATCTCGTGGCGTGCTGGAACCCCGTGCCGGTCGAGGACATGCCGAAGCAATCGACTAACGCGCCGCCGATCGTGGGGGAGGAGTCCGCGTGACCCCGGACCAGAGCTCCGACCTCGTCAGGGTCGAGGACCTCAAGGTCTACTTCCCGATCCGGTCCGGCCTCCTCGTCGACCGCCCCGTCGGCGACGTCAAGGCCGTCGACGGCGTGTCGTTCTCGATCAAGCGCGGCGAGACGCTCGGCCTCGTCGGCGAGTCCGGGTGCGGCAAGACGACCGTGGGCCGCACGGTGCTGCGGCTGTACGACCCGACCGAGGGCCACATCTACTTCGACGGCGTCGACATCGCGGATGTGTCGCAGCGAGAGCTCCGCAAGCTCCGCCGCCGTATGCAGATGATCTTCCAGGACCCGTACTCGTCTTTGAACCCGCGCCAGTCGGTCGGCAACATCGTCGGCGAGCCCTTGAAGGTCCACGGCTCGTCGGCGGAGGAGATCACGGACAAGGTCCGTCACCTGCTCGAGGTCGTCGGTTTGCCCGAGGGCGCGACGAACCGCTACCCGCACGAGTTCTCCGGGGGCCAGCGCCAGCGCATCGGGCTCGCACGGTCGCTCGCGATGAACCCCGACTTGATCGTGTGCGACGAACCGGTGTCGGCCCTCGACGTCTCGATCCAGGCGCAGATCGTGAACCTGCTCGAGGAGCTGCAGGAGGAGTTCCAGCTCACCTATCTGTTCATCGCGCACGACCTCGCGGTGGTGCGCCACATCTCCGACCGCATCGCGGTGATGTACCTCGGCCAGATCATGGAGGTGGCCCCGGCGGGGGAGCTCTACGAGCAGCCGCTCCACCCGTACACGAAGGCGCTGCTGTCGGCCGTGCCGATCCCGGACCCGAGGGTCGAGCTGGCGCGCGAGCGGATCTTGCTGCGCGGCGACCTGCCGTCGCCGGCGAACCCGCCGTCCGGCTGCCGCTTCCATACGCGCTGCCCGTTCGTGCAGAAGGAGCGATGTCCGGACGAGGTCCCTCTGCTCCGCGAGGTCGCGGGCCACACGGTCGCGTGCCACTGGGTCGAGGAGATCGAGTCCGGCCAGATCCAGCCACACGAGGCCGGCGTCCCGGTCTAATAACCTGGCGTCCTACGCGACTAACGAGAGGAGACACGGTGGCCGGTTGGGGAGACGACCCGGAGCTCGAGAGACTGCGTCAGCTGATCGACGACGGCTGGCAGGTCGTAGACATCACCGAAGACAACAGCTCCGGCGCCCCGATGGACACGGTCCGGCTCTCGAAGGGCGGCGAGGAGACCGAGTGCACGTCGGACCACCTCGCGTTCCACCGCTACGTCGAGGGCCTGCAGGAGGAGCAGTCCCAGCAGTAGCTACTGCTTCCGCCACGTGTTGACGTTCACGTGCGGCCACTTGATCAGCTGCTCCGGCTTCTCTGCGTTCTGGAAGAACTCGATGTCCGTCCGCTGCGAATACTGCAGCTGCTGGAAGCGCTGGCCGGTCTTGGCGTCCTCCACCGTCTCGATCCAGTAGGTGGAGTCGAAGCACGTCGCGTTCGCGTGGGCGGTGACGAAGGGGATGTTGAGTATCCCGCCACCGTTCGTCGTCGAGACCTGCAGCGTCGTCGTCTCGACGACGTTCAGGCCCGCCAGCGTCTTGATGAGCGTCCCGTTCACGTCGGCAGGGTTGAACGGCGCGTCGGGGTCGGGGTCGAACGGATCCGCGTATCCGAACGGGACGTTCGGAGGCTGCCCGTCGGGCGCGGAGCTGACGCCGGCGGGGATGGCGGGCGCGGAGGGACTCACGTCGTAGCTCCCCAGCGCCAGCAGGCAGTCGCCGTGCGGGATCGCCGACGAGCGCGCGATCGGGTGGTCCTCGCCCTCCATGTAGAACCACATGCCGTTCTCGAGGTGCAGCGGCTCGTTCGTGTCCAGCGCCGCGATCCGCATCTCGTACTTCAGCCCGGTGAGGAACAGGTTCCCGGCGTCGCCCCCGCGGTCCGGCACGGGGGCCCCGATGGGGACGAACGTCACGGTCTCGACGTACGGCTCGATGATCGCGTCGAACGCGTCGTGCCCCCCGCTCGACGGCTTGGGCACGGCGATCACCTCCCAGCCCCGGGAGCCGATCCACGTACCGACTAGGTGGGCGAGGGGGCCGAGCTCGTCGGCCGCGGTCTGCGCGTCCCTGCCGAACCGCGTGAAGCCCGCGCTGTGAGAAACCAGGTCGTCGGCCATGTCCCCCTCCTCGTCCGTCGGAGGGGCCATGTCACCGCGGCCGTTAGGCCGTGTCAACCACGTCGGCTAGTGCGCGACGCCGATCGAGTCGGTGCCGCTGAAGCCCAGGCGCTCGGCCGTCTCCCGGGTGAGGTCCCAGTTCGACCGCGCGTACGGCCCCCGGTCGATCACCTCGACCATCACCGTGCGGCCGCGGTACATGATCGCGACCTTCGTCCCGCAGGGCAGCGTCCGGTGCGCGACGCCGAGCGTGCTGTAGCCGAGCGTCCGGCCGCACGCGGTGCGGTTGCCGTAGAAACCGGGTCCGTACCAGGTCGCGAGGTCGCGCCGGTAGATGCGCAGCGAGTCGGCGTCCTTGCGGCCGAGGCTCGTCGCGTCGCCCTTGAACCAGGCGCGCAGGATGCGGCGCCGGTCGGTCTCCTGGGGGCGGAACGTCGTCGTGAAGCGGCCGTCGCGGACCCGCGGGCGCGAGATCGTGTGCCACTTGCCGTCGTGGAACTGCTGGACGACGACGCGGCGGTCCTTCGCCTTCGGGAACAGCGAGCCGGTCAGCCGGATCCGGTTCCCGGCGTAGGCGTCGTCGGGCGACGCCTTGAAGCTCCGCTTGGACGCGACCCGGATCTCCCTGACGCCGCTGACGCTGCGCGTGCCGGCGACCTCGTCGTCGTACGCGAGGCGGTACTTCGCGCTCGAGCCCAGGTCGCGGACCCGGAACCAGACCTTCAGCTCCTGGCCGACTGGCTTCGTCTGCAGCGTGTTCCAGGGGCCTCCGGGCTGACGGCGCTCGAGCGCCACCTCGGCCCCCGGCGTGCCGTCTCTCAGGTGACCGCGTACCAGGGCGTCCTTTTTCAGGCCGACCTTCCACGGGACCGAGTCGATGACCGGCTTCGGGCTCTCCGCCGGGGTCTGCGCGGCGGCCGGGAGGGCCCCCGTTGCTGCGATCGTGGCTGCGAGCCAGAGGGCTCCGAGCTGGTGGCGGCGCGTCATTGCGTCGTCTCCTCCTTAGTTCTTTGGCGCATCGCCCAGGCGATGCGTCGAATGGCGCCCGCGCGCGCAAAGACATGCGCTAACGCCGGCACGGCGTCGTTGGCTTCCGCCCTGGGGCCCGCTCCGTCGGCGGACCACAGCGGCCACCCCCGCGGGGGAGGCCGGAACCCGGGGCACTTAGAAGCCGCAACGCCTCCGCTGTGGTGCTCAGGAGGGCGACCGCCCGGGCCGGGCTGGTACGGCGCGCAAGGTAACGGAAGGTGCAAACTGTTGCAAGCAGCTCGACTACGCCGCGTCAGAGCCCGGCTGCACAGCGTGCCCACCAGGTGGCAGGCCACACCAGATCGCCCCACATATACTGACCAAGCCTTGGGAAGAGCGCTGGTCCTGAACGCCTCCTACCAACCGCTGTGCGTCGTTCCGGTCCGGCGGGCGCTCGTCCTCGTCCTGAAGGAGAAGGCCGAGGTCCTCCACCACAACGGCGTCGTCTTCCACTCCGAGTCCCTCGAGATCCCGGCCCCCAGCGTCGTGCGCCTGAACTACTTCGTGAAGGTCCCGTACCGGGCCCGCGCGTCGATGTCCCGCCGGGCGGTCTTCGTCCGGGACAACTTCGAGTGCCAGTACTGCGGCCGCCCCGCCGAGAACGTCGACCACGTCGTGCCGAAGAGCCGCGGGGGAGGCCACACCTGGGACAACGTGGTGGCCGCGTGCCGGCCCTGCAACTCCCGCAAGGAGAACCGGAGCCCGGCCGACGTGGGGCTGCGTCTCCGCCGCAACCCCACGCCTCCGCACGAGAGCGTATGGATCGTGGTGGCGGTGGACCGGGTCGACCAGACGTGGGAGCAGTACCTGAGGTTCCCGGGAACGCTCCAGCTGGCCTAGCGCCGAACGTCCGGACCGGCTACTTCCTGGGGTGCTCCCTCAACCACTTGAACGCCTCGTCTTTCAGGACACCGGGGGCGCCGTGCTCTGCGAAGGAAGCGATGTCGTCGGGTTTCAGGAATAGCTCCATGTCGTCCTCACCGGGCTCTGTGCCGTCGGCCGTCCGGAACCGGGCGCCGGAAGTTCCGAACTTCATCTTCCGATATGGCGCCACGTCCAACGCGGTGAGCTCGATTCCGGCTGGTCCGGATTCCACCACGGAGTAAGCGAGCACGGCATTGCCGGCGCCCCTGGTCGTGGCCGCCGCCCGTCGCTTGGAGGGCGCCCCCGGCTGCGTCGCGGGGATCGGGAGCAGCTGTCGAGGGTGTGTGACGACCTCGCCTACCGTGAGCGGCTCGTTCGGAGCGGATTTCGCTGGATCGTCCGAGTAGACGAGGATCGCGTCGAACTTCGGGCGCGAGGACGTCTTCGGCGGCGTCGGCACGGTCGCCGTCGCGATCCGCACCCGGCGGGGCGCCTCGTCGTCGGTCATTCCGCCCACTTGTGCGATGACGTCGTCGATCATCCGCCCGGCGAGCCGGAACATCGCATACTCATCGCTCGACCTCTTCGTCTCGTCGATCTTCTGGCTCTTCCGACCCCAGTAGTCCTTCCACAGGAGCAGCTCCTCCAGGATTTCCTGCTTCTTCGGACCGGGCTCGATTCGGAAGACGTTTCCTCGAGGAGGTCCATCGATCTGGAGAGTGGCGCCTGCCTTATGGGCCGAGTCGGGCGCCTTGCGCACTTCCTTTTTCTCGTCCTCTGCCCTCGCACCGCCCCCACCCCCCGGCTTGCACCGTTGCAGGGCTACCGCGCGGTCCAGTGCTCTTTCCGCCTGCGGCAACGACCGCAACACTCTCGACACAGCCTGGTTCCCGGCGATCCGATGCAACGCCAACAGCGCGGCCGCC
>DASQEJ010000266.1:0-2181 GCA_035633715.1 Actinomycetota bacterium
CGAGCGCATGGCCGAGAAGCTCCGCGAGGCGCGCGACCAGCTCGTCGCCTTGAAGGAGGAGGTCGAGAAGCTCAGCCAGCCTCCGTCCGGCTACGGCATCTTCCTGCAGTCCTTCGAGGACAACCAGGTCGACGTGTTCACTAACGGACGGAAGCTGCGCGTGAACGTCGCCCCCGAGGTCGACCTCGAGAAGCTGCAGCGCGGCCGCGAGGTCATGCTCAACGAGGCGATGAACGTCATCGGCGTCTGTGACTTCGAGATCCAGGGCGAGGTCGTGATCCTGAAGGAGCGCTTGGACGAGGGCCGCGCCCTCGTGCTCGGCCGTACAGACGAAGAGCGCGTCGTCGAGCTCGCCGACTCGCTCAAGGACGTCCACATCCGCGCCGGCGACAGCCTGTTGCTCGAGCCGAAGTCGGGCCACGTTCTCGAGAAGCTCCCGAAGCCCGAGGTCGAGGAGCTCATCCTCGAAGAGGTCCCGGACGTCAGCTACGAGGACATCGGCGGTCTCGACGGACAGATCGAGGAGATCCGCGACGCGGTCGAGCTCCCTTACCTGTACGGCGACCTGTTCCGCGAGCACCAGCTCGAGCCGCCCAAGGGCATCCTGCTCTACGGCCCTCCGGGCTGCGGCAAGACGCTCGTCGCGAAGGCCGTGGCGAACTCGCTTGCGAAGAAGGTCGCGGCGAAGCTCGGCCGAGACGACCGTCGCTCCTACTTCCTCAACATCAAGGGGCCCGAGCTCCTCAACAAGTACGTGGGCGAGAACGAGCGCCAGATCCGGATGATCTTCCAGCGGGCGAAGGAGAAGTCCGAGGAAGGCGTCCCGATCATCGTGTTCTTCGACGAGATGGACTCGCTGTTCCGCACGCGCGGCTCCGGCATCTCGAGCGACATCGAGTCGACGATCGTGCCGCAGCTGCTCGCGGAGATCGACGGCGTCGAGTCGCTGAAGAACGTCATCGTGATCGGCGCCTCGAACCGTGAGGACCTGATCGACCCGGCGATCCTGCGGCCCGGCCGCCTCGACGTGAAGATCAAGATCGAGCGCCCGGACGAGCGGTCCGCCGAGCAGATCTACGCGAAGTACCTGACGAACGAGCTGCCGATCGCGCAGACCGAGATCGACAAGCATGGCAACGTCGACGACGCTCTGAAGTCGATCATCCACGAGACCGTCGACACGATGTACTCGGACGACGACTCGAACCGCTTCCTCGAGGTCACGTACGCGAACGGGGACAAGGAGGTCCTGTACTTCAAGGACTTCTCGTCCGGCGCCATGATCGAGAACATCGTCAGGCGGGCGAAGAAGACCGCCATCAAGCGGGCGATCGCGGGCGAGCCGAAGGGGATCAACCTCGACGACATGCTCGAGGCGATCGTCCAGGAATACCGCGAGAACGAGGACCTGCCGAACACGACGAACCCCGACGACTGGGCGAAGATCTCCGGCAAGAAGGGCGAGCGCATCGTCTACATCCGGACCCTGGTCGGCGAGCACAAGCAAGAGGGGGACGCCGGGCGTCAGGTCGAAGGGGTCACGACCGGGCAGTACCTGTAGCCCCTTAATCGTTAGGCTGCTCGTCACATGGCCACGCCCAAGATCTGCGGGATCGAGACCGAATACGGGATCTCCGTGCGCAATACGTCGGAGTTCAACCCGATCCTGACGTCCTCGTTGCTGATCAACGCGTACGCGCAGCCCGCGTTCAAGCGCGTGAAGTGGGACTACGAGGAGGAGAGCCCGCTGCGCGACGCGCGCGGCTTCGAGCGCGCTGCCCCCGACGTCGCGATCGAAGACGACTCCGGACTCGTCAACGTGATCCTGCCGAACGGGTCCCGCTACTACGTCGACCACGCCCACCCCGAGTACTCGAGCTCCGAGTGCTCCAACGCCCGCGACGCGGTGATCTGGGACAAAGCGGGGGAGCGGATCCTCGAGGCGTCGATCGACGCAGCTCAGGCGATCGTGCCCGACGGCGAGCGGGTCTTCATCTACAAGAACAACTCCGACGGCAAGGGCAACTCTTACGGCTGTCACGAGAACTACCTGATGGACCGGGCCACTCCGTTCCCGAACATCGTCAAGCACCTCACGCCGTTCTTCGTCACGCGCCAGATCTTCGCCGGCGCCGGGAAGGTGGGGGCCGAGAACGGCACCGACGACGCCGACTACCAGAT
>DASQEJ010000267.1:0-7915 GCA_035633715.1 Actinomycetota bacterium
GGTACTGCCTGCGTGGCACGCACACGGACCTCGGCGCCGCCGGTGTGTTCGCCGTCTACTACGACAGCGACATCGGTGCTCCGAAGACCGTCGAGGCTGGTCTTCCGGCCGGCGACATCTGCACCTAGCAGCAACGCACCACGGTTTCGAGAGGGGCCCCTTCGGGGGCCCCTCTTTTCGTTTCTCGGAGACGACGCGTTGTGGAGGTTTTGGGCCCGGAGCCTGACGATCCGTCGTCAAGAATACGTACCCCGGTGCCGACAACTACGGAGTGAAGTCAAACCGTCTCCAACCCTTCGGTGGAGGACGGGAACACGCCGCGGCGGACAGCGGGTTCACGATCCTCGAGCTCATGTCGGTCATGGCGCTGCTGTCGATCGTCCTGACGCTGGGCGCCACCGGCTTCCGCCACTACTGGCTCCTCCACTCCCTCGAGTCCGCGCAGGGAGACGTCGCGACGCAGCTGCGGCAGGTCCAGGCGCGCGTCGCGTCCGAGAGCCACCCGTTCATCTACGGCGCGCGTTTCACGCCGGGCTCGACGCAATGGTCCCTGTTCAAGTACGACCAGGGATCCGAGCGCCTCAGCACCGACGACGACAGCTGCTCTAGCGACGGGGGACAACGGCAGCTCCCAGGAGTCGAGGTCGCCGCGCCGCCCGCGTCTACTTTCTCGGCTGCGCAAGGCGTCGACTTCTCGAAGTGCGGCGGCGCGCATGCGACCGACGTCTTCCTCGTGTTCTACGCGAGGGGGACGGCGACCGGAGGCAAGCTGACGCTGCGCAGCCCAAGCCTCGACCTGACGCGCGAGATCGTCGTGTCGCCACTGACCTCCCGGGTGGAGGAGGGATGAGCCGCCGGCTTCGCCTTCAAGGCGGCTTCACTCTCATCGAGACGCTCGTGTCGTTGGTGATCTTCTCGCTCGTCACGCTCGGGACCACCCCGCTGCTGCTGTCGTCGATCCGGGGCGCATCGCTGTCCGGCACCTTCACCGTCGGGAAGAACCTCTCGTCCGAGGCGATGGAGCGCGTGCGCGGGTTCCCGTTCTTCGAGTCGGTCAAGAACCTGACGAACCCACCGCGGCGAGACGTCCTCGACCTCTACTTCCCGGATCGCGTCGCGGGAACCGGCGGCACCGGCTTCCAGGCGGCCACGAACTCCTACGTCACCGTGTGCACGAGCACGTCGAAGCTGCCCACGGCGAGCGCCGGTCAGGCTTGTCCGCCGCGCGTCCCCGCCGGGTTCACGATCCGCTACGACGCGCAGTTCGTGAACCCGGGCGCCGCCCCCGCGGCCGGCGCCAAGCAGGGCTTCGTCGTCCAGCCGCCGCTCGCGAACTACAGCTGGAGCACGACGGCGACCGAGTCGCCGCCCGCACGGCTCCTGTTGATCAAGGTCACCACGTCGTGGTCGGCCGGGGGGAAGCCGCGCTCGTACGCGCTGTCGAGCCTCGTCGGCGTGCGGCACCTCACGGACGAGCAGTTCCGGGCCGAGGGCAAGGTCGGCGCCGTCGTCCTCACGCGGACGTCGTACGTCGACTCCCAGGGACGGATGAGCAACCTGACCGTCAACGGCGGGGAGTCGGAGTCGACGCTCGCCTCGCGCGCCCTCGCCGAGGCGGACCAGGAGGTGCGCGGCGCCCGCGCCACGCTCGTCCGCCAGGAGTACGTCGACGGGTCGGGAACGGTCGTGCCGGCGGTGACGCTCCAGGACACGGCGGCGGCCGCCGCCGTCCTCCACGCTCCACCGAACCCGGTGATCTCGCCGCTCAGCGGCGGGAACTTCACGATGACCCACCCGGAGATCGCGTCGCTGCCCATCGCTTTCGTCGGCAACACGTCGGTCATGGAGACCGGCGCAGCCGTCGACGTCCTGAACGAGCTCCCGCGCGCCATCGGCAACCTCAGGTACACGTCGACCGGGAACCAGCCCACGATGTGGGTGAACAACCAGGCGGACGTCGGGTCGTCGACCGAGCTGATGCTCTCGCCGCTCGCCAACGAGGGCATGGTCACGTTCGTGCGGTCGGGGTCGACCCGGATGCGCGCCGACACGTCGGCCCAGGCTTACTCGCTGACGACGTCGGGCGGCGGATACGTCGAGTCGAAGGCAAACGCGTCGTTCTACGAGATGCGTCTGTTCCCGACGACGTTCGTCTCCTCGGGCGAGCGGTCGGTCCTGACGATCCGCAACTTCACGGCGAGCTTCCACTGCAAGGCCGTGGCGTCGACGGGGACCGCCATCGCGACCGGCACCTGGTCCGCCGAGCTTCGCTACTGGGAGGACCCGCCGGGACCGGCGACCCCCGGCTACACGATCAGGACGATCACCGGGACGACCGGGACCGGCGCCCAGGCGCTCACGTTCGCCTACAACCCGCTCGTCTACGACAACCCGGTCGGGACCGCGAACGACCTCTATCTGTTCCGCGACGACGCGCTCGGCCGCAAGGGCTACCTCCTCGAGCTGACGACGACGCCCACGCCCCCTTCGACGAACACGGGCGGCACGACGAGCGTGAGCATGGACCACGCGATCGAGATCATCACGGCGCCGACGAAGCCGGGCGTCAACGAGACCGCGCTGAACATCACCATCGGGAACCTCTCGTGCGGGGCGGCGGACAACCGATGAGACGCCACGACAGGGATGCTTTAAGACAGGACGGCTTCACGCTCATCGAGATCCTCGTCTCGATGACGATCTTCTCGGCGTTGTGCGCCGGGATCTTCGGCGTGATGCTCTCCGCGACGAGCAGCTCCGAGACCACCCGCAGGATCGCCGGCGTCTCCGAGCAGGCGAGGCTCGGCCTCAACCGGATGGTCAGGGACACCCGGGAGGGCTCCGTGATCGACTCGGTCTCGACGGACCTCAACAGCTTCGAGGTCCACGTGGACTTCGACGGGAACAACGTCATCACCCCGTCGCCCAACACGAACACGCTGGGCGACTTCGAGGAGCTGACGTACTCCTACGAGCCGGCGACGAAGACGCTGCGACTGAACGGCGAGATCCTCGTCAGCGGGGTCGAGTGCGTCCCCGAGGGGTCGGGCTGCCTTCCCGCGTTCTCGTTCGGCAGCAACCGGCTCGAGTTCGACACCGACAAGAACGGCGTCACGACGTGGCAGGAGCTCGACGCGGCCCCCGCGACCTACGGCGTCGGCAACGGCGACGGCAAGCTCAACTTCGAGCTGCCGCTGATCAGCAACGTCTCTTTCATGCTGCGCGTGAAGGACGGGACCGCGCTCAGGGACTTCTACGCCGAGGCGCAGCTTCGGAACCAGCGATGACCCGTAAAGGAGGCAAGCAGATGAGGCTCAGGGGCGAGAAGGGCGTGGCGATGATGACCGTGCTCTTCGTCGGCGCGGCCATGACCGCGGTCGCGTCCGTGGGCGCGATGGCGACGATCCGCGACTTCCGCGCCGGCCTCGACGACCGCAAGGCGACCGAGGCCCTCGCGTACGCCGAGGCGGGGATCGATCGCCTCATCCACCACATCCGTGGCGGCACCGTCGGGTGGGGCCAGCTCAAGAGGGCCGGGTGCCCCAACGTGCTGAAAGTGCCGGAGGGATCGGTCGGCAAGGGCTCGTTCGAGACCTACCTCACGGTCGTGAACCCCTTCGCGGCCACGGCGGCCGACCGGTTCCCGCCGGCCGCGTGCGCGACGACCCCCTCCACGCCAAAGCAACCTCTCTACGTGGCGGTCGTCTCGACGGGGACGCACCCGAAGGCCATCCGCGTCGTCCAGCAGGTCCTGCGGATCGAGGACATCGACCTGCCGATCGGGCTCTCGGCCGAGAACGTCGACGCGAACGGGACGCCGAACACCCAGAACATCAGCATGATCACGGACGGCCAGATCATGGGTCGCAAGCAGTTGAACTTCTCCGGCCTCGACCCGTACTACACGCTGGGCGACTTCTGGCCGGGCCATACGTGGACGAACGGCCTCAGCGCCAGCAGCCCGGCCCCCGCGGGCGCGCACGCCGTGGGCGGGATCTACCTCAACAACAACGGCAACGATCCCGAGTTCACCGGCGCCGCCCCGAAGAACTGCACGGCGAACAAGGACGCGGGCAACACGCAGTCGTTGTGGGACTCGGACGGCCGCGGCTCGGCGCACTCCGGCGGATGCCCCGGCCAGACCGGGTGGCCGCCCACCTCGCTGTTCACGCAGGAGCGGTACGACGCGATCGCGCCGGGCAAGCTGAGCGTCGAGGACCACGAGATCCTGAAGGACGCCGCGAAGGCCTCGGGCCTCTACTGCTACGTCCCGGCAAGCGGCGCCTTCTGCATCCGCATGGGGGCCCAGATCGGCTACACGACCGACGTGGCCCCCGTGGTCTCCGCCGGCGTGAACAACTTCGTCGCGTACTTCGAGTTCCCGTCGGGCGACCGTCTCAGCAACAACATCAACTGGGCTTCGACCGTCTGGAACTCGCCCACCGGCTGCAATCCCGACCCCGACCTGAACAAGTCCGTGGTCGTGGTCGTGAAGAACGGCGGGGTCAACTTCTCCGGGACCAACCAGGTCAACGGCGCCTTCATCGTGGACGGCAACTTCGACTACACGGGGACGCCGGTCATCAACGGCACCGTGATCGCCGAGAACTTCCGCGTCCGCGGCAACGCCACCTTCTCGCTGGACTCGTGCTGGGTCCAGAACATGCCGGGCCCCTTCCTCGGGGCGACTCCCATCCAGTGGAGCGAGATAGACCGGTAGGCGGGGGGAGTTCCCCCTACAATCCAGCTCTGACAGCGTCCGGCCTGGCCGGTTCGCGCCGTTCGCGCGGCCCGGGATCACAGGGTTGTCATTCGCCTCGGCAGGGGGTGGAGGAGAGGATTTTGCCTCAAGCCGTATCCAGGAGTGGCCGAGGAACAGCATTGACGACTATTGTTGTTGATTGTTAGAAGAGAGGTGCTCTTGTCAAATAGAGTGCCTACCGGGGAAACGCCGCATCGGCGACTGAAAGCGAGAGGTACAGATGGCTGATCGCGACTTCGGGGATCCTCTCCTCACGGTAGGGGAAGTCGCCGGGATCATGCGGGTCTCCAACATGACCGTGTACCGGCTGATCAAGTCCGGCCAACTCTCCGCGATCCGGGTCGGAAAGAACTACCGGATCAGGCGCGTCGACGTCGACCGCTATCTCACGGACAGGGCGGTCAAGATCGAGGACGACGGCTGATGCCGTTCCTCACACCACCTCCCATCGGGCTGGACATCGGAACCAGCGCGGTGCGCGCCGCGCAGGTCGCGACGGGCCGCGGCATTCCGTCTTTGATCTCGTTCGGCCAGGTCGCCCTTCCTCAGGGCGCAGTCGTCGACGGCGAGATCCGCGACGCCGGCGCGGTGTCGGAGGCGATCGCCCAGCTGTGGCGCCGGACCAAGCTCCGTTCGAAGCGAGCGGTGCTCGGCGTCGCCAACCAGCGCGTCGTCGTGCGGCAGGTCGACCTCCCGTACCTCGAGGAGAAGGACTTCCGCGCGTCGCTGCGCTTCCAGGTGGCCGACCACATCCCGATGCCGGTCGACGCGGCCGAGCTCGACTTCCAGGTCCTCGAGGACTTCACGACCGAGGGCGGCGACCACATGATGCGCGTGCTGCTCGTCGCCGCTGCGACCGACATGATCGAGTCGTTCGTCGACGCCGCGGCCGCCGCCGGGATCGAGCCCGCCGGGGTCGACCTCGCGCCGTTCGCCGTGGCGCGTGCGGTCAGCGCGGCCGCGCGGCGGGAGTCGGGCGTCGCGGGGGCCGAGGCCGTCATCGACGTCGGCGCCGGCGTGACGAACATCGTCGTCCACCACAACGGAGAGCCGCGCTTCGTCCGCATCCTGCTCGTCGGCGGCGACGACGCATCCAACGCGCTCGCCGAGGAGCTGGGCCTGTCGTTCGACGAGGCCGAGGCGACGAAGCTCGACCTCGGTCGCGGCGTGGGCTCGGCCGAGGCGCAGAGGGTGTTGAACCGCCAGGTCGCCGTGCTCGTCGAAGAGGTGCGCGGCTCCCTCGACTACTACCTCTCGCAGGAGGACTCCGAGCCGCTGTCGTCCGTCATCCTGACCGGCGGCGGGTCGCTGACGCCCGGCCTCGCCGGACACCTCGAGCAGACGATCAGGACCCAGATCCAGCGCGGGGCCGTGCTGTCGCAGGTCAACGCGTCGCGCTCCGGCCTCACCGAGGAGCAGCTCGCGCAGGTCGAGCCCGTGGCGGCCGCCGCGATCGGGCTCGCGATGGGGGCGACGTCCAGATGATGCGCCGGATCGACCTCCTTCCCTCCACCTATCAGGAGAGGCGCCGCCAGAGGCGCAACATCGGCCTCGTCGTCGTCGCGGGCATGCTCGTGCTGCTGCTCGTCATCGGTTGGTGGTTCCTCCTCGGGTCGCAGGTCAACACCGAGCGGGACAGGCTGGACGCGGCGCAGCGGGAGAACTCGTCCCTGCAGGCCGAGATCCGGACACTCGAGGAGTTCGCCGCGCTCGACGCGGAGGTGACCACGAAGCGCCAGGCGCTCGTCGCCGTCATGACCGGTGACGTCGACTGGCCTGCCGTCATGACCGAGGTCGCGATGGTGATCCCGGGCGAGGTGTGGTTGACGAACATGAGCGGATCCGCCGGAGCCACGGAGGGCGCGGCCCCCGTCGGCACCGAGACCGCGCCGATACGGGTGTCCCAGGACGTCCCGTTCGGCCGCATCTCGTTCCAGGGCAAGTCGTTGACGATGTCGGGCGTCGCGCGGTGGCTCGTCAGCCTCCGGAACGTGAAGGAGTTCGCGGCGATCTGGCTCAACACCGCGACGCTCGCCGACACCGAGGGACAGACCCCGGTCATCGACTTCGACTCGACGCTCGAGCTCGACGACGGGGCGGCCAGCCGCCGCTTCCTCGACGGGGTGGGTGAGGACCAGTGAACGCGCGCACCCGGCTGATCCTCGCCAGCGTCGCCGCCGTGCTCGTCGTGCTGCTGGCCTACTTCCTGCTGATCCGGCCGAAGCAGAACGAGCTGGCCGAGGTCCGGACCCAGGTCGAGACGGAAGAGAACCTCACGATCCAGCTGCGAGGGCAGCTCGCGCGCCTCCAGGAGCTGCAGCGCAACGCGCCCCAGCTCCAGGCGGAGCTCGATCGCATCCGGGACCTCGTCCCGCAGGACCACGAGGTGCCGAACTTCATCTTCCAGGTGAACGCGGCCGCTGCCGCTTCCGGCGTCGAGGTCGTCCAGCTGACGCCGGAGCTTCCGAAGCAGCCGCCGGAGGGCGCGCAGCTCGCCCAGGTCCGGATCACGATCGGGGGCCGCGGCGGCTACTTCGCCATCCAGGACTTCGTCCGCCGTCTGTACAACCTCGACCGGGCGCTGCGGATCGACGTCTTGGACCTCGCGTACGACGAGACGACCGCGTCGGTCAGGATGACGGCGGCGGCCAGGATCTTCTTCGAGACCCCGGGCGGCGTCACCGGGATCGCGCCGACGACGCCGATCGCGCCCACCGCGCCGCCTGCGACACCCGTCCCGGCGCCTTCGCCAGAAGCGTCCCCGACCGCAGCGACGACCCCATAAGAGGCTGACATGGCTACCCCACCGGAGATCCAGGAGTCGAGGAACGTCAACAACGCGCAGATCGCGCTCGCGGCCGGCGGCGTGCTGCTGTTGCTCGTCGTCGTGTGGTTCCTCTTCCTGCGCGGAGGCGAGGACCCCGTCCTCGAATCGGCCCCCGCGCCGCCGCCGGTCGAGGGCGAGCCGCTCATCCCGGTCGATCCCGGCGACGGCGACGGGCCCGGCAACGGCAAGGGCACCGTCGAGACGTTCGAGGTCTTCGCTCCGAAGGACCCGTTCAAGCCGCTGATCGACCCCGAGGCGAACGCCGGGACGGGCGATCCGGCGCCCACCGACGGCATCGACGCCGACGGCGACGGCCAGATCGACGA
>DASQEJ010000268.1:0-2112 GCA_035633715.1 Actinomycetota bacterium
GTCGAGGCGATCCGCAACTCGTCCCGCGAGGTCGAGGGCCGCGACCAGATCGCCCAGGTCGCGTCGATCTCCGCGAACAACGACTACGAGATCGGCGAGACGATCGCCGAGGCGATGGACAAGGTCGGCAAGGACGGCGTCATCACCGTCGAGGAGTCCAACACCTTCGGCCTCGAGCTCGAGCTCGTCGAGGGCATGCGCTTCGACAAGGGCTACATCTCGCCGTACTTCGTGACGGACGCGGAGCGGATGGAAGCGGTCATGGACGACCCCTACATCCTCATCGCCAACCAGAAGATCTCGGCCGTGAAGGACCTGCTGCCGGTCCTCGAGAAGGTCATGCAGGCCGGCAAGTCGCTGCTGATCGTCGCCGAGGACGTCGAGGGCGAGGCCCTCGCGACGCTCGTCGTCAACAAGATCCGCGGCACGTTCAAGGCCGCCGCGGTGAAGGCTCCGGGCTTCGGCGACCGCCGCAAGGCCATGCTGCAGGACATCGCGATCCTGACCGGCGGCCAGGTCGTCTCCGAGGAGATCGGCCTCAAGCTCGAGTCGGTCACGCTCGACATGCTCGGCACCGCCCGCAAGGTCGTCGTCAACAAGGACGACACCACGGTCGTCGAGGGCGGCGGCTCGGCCGACGAGATCACCGGCCGCGTGAACCAGATCAAGGCCGAGATCGACCGCTCGGACTCGGACTACGACCGGGAGAAGCTCCAGGAGCGTCTCGCGAAGCTGGCCGGCGGTGTCGGCGTCATCAAGGTGGGCGCCGCGACCGAGGTCGAGCTCAAGGAGAAGAAGCACCGCATCGAGGACGCCGTGCAGACGACGAAGGCCGCCGTCGAGGAGGGCGTCGTCGCCGGTGGTGGCGTCACGCTGCTGCAGGCCCGTGAGCAGCTCGAGAAGCTCGAGCTCGACGGCGACGAGGCGACCGGCGCACGCATCGTGCAGCGGGCGCTCGAGGAGCCGCTGAAGGTCATCGCCCACAACGCGGGCATGGAGGGCGGCGTCGTGGTCGAGCGGGTTCGCACGCTCGGCCCGGGCGAGGGCCTCAACGCCGCTACGGGCGAGTACGGCGACCTGTTCTCGGCCGGCGTCATCGACGCCGCGAAGGTCACCCGCTCGGCGCTGCAGAACGCAGCCTCGATCGCAGCTCTGTTCCTGACGACCGAGGCGATCGTCGCCGACAAGCCGGAGAAGGAGAAGGCTCCGGCTATGCCGGGCGGCGGGGACATGGACTTCTAGTCCACCTCCCTTCGTTTCTCGAAAGGCCCCCGGCATCGCGCCGAGGGCCTTTCATTTGCCGGGGTCTCGGGAGAGGATGCGACTGAGTTCGCTGGTTACCCGATGGAAAGAGGGAGGGGAGCATGAGCGACGCGATTTCGTGCAGCGTCAAGGACTGTGGCTGTAAGGGCTACGAGCAAGACGTGGGGTCGAAGTGCAAGTGCGGGCACAAGTCTTCGGATCACACCGGCTGAGCCGGTGACGTGCAAAGAGGCCCCCGGCATTGCGCCGGGGGCCTCTTTTGTCGTCGTTCGGTCGGGGTTGCCCCCTAGGCCCCCGGCTCGGCTCCCTGCTCCTGCGGGTCCGTCTTGGCCTCGCCGAGCCACAGCTTGACGGTGAGCTCGCCGCCCTCGCCGAGGTAGTTCGCTACGTCCATCGTCCAGCCGCTGCAGTCGGCGACCTTGATCCCGACGAGCTTCTCGGAGCTGGCGGTCGACTCGCCGCCGTGGCCGGTGCTCGAGAGAGGACCGATCTGCGGGAACTCGACCTCGTTCGCCTCGATGATCGTGTTCCACGCGTGGCTCCTCGCGGCGTAGCTGCCGTCGCTGTACATCATGTTCAGGTCGTAGTCGTCACGGGCAGGGAACTCCAGCAGGGCGTAGAAGCCCGCCTCCGCCGCAGCCGAGTCGATCTGGAAGTTGAAGGCGTCGTGCGCGGCCTCCCCCACCTGGAGGTCGGCGGTGGATTCGCCGAGCGTCACCTTCTGCTCGAGCGGCGCGGCCTCGGTGGCGGCGTCGGTGATCGTGATCGTCGGCTTGCCCTTGCCGGCTTCCGCCGGGGTGAACGCGGGGCATGCAGCAGGCGGCGGCGGGGTGCAGCCCTTCTTCTTGC
>DASQEJ010000269.1:0-8749 GCA_035633715.1 Actinomycetota bacterium
CAACCCGGAATGGCGCGCCGCGCGAGCGCTGACGCGTCGCCTCGAGGCCAAGGGCATCCCGGTGCGCGGCAAACCCGGCGCGGGGAATCCTCCGGAAGTCACCGTGCCGGTCGCCGAGGTCTCGTCACAGCCGCTGACGAAGCTGCTTGGCTACACCAACCGCCAGTCGTCGAACTTCTTCGCCGAGGTCATCGGAAAGCGACTCGGCGCCGAGGTGCAGAAGCCGCTGGGAACGATCGCGAAGGGGGCCGGCGTCATCGCGCGCTGGACGGCGCGACACGGCGTGGAAGCGATAGCGAAGGACTCCTCGGGGCTCTCCTACGAGAACCGAGTCTCACCGCGGGGGCTCGTGCGTCTCCTCTCGCTCGTCGAGCGCAAGCCCTGGGGCGGCGCGTTCCGCCGCACGCTCCCGGTCCCCGGCCAGGGCACGCTCGAAGACCGCCTCCGCGGCGTCAGGATGCGCGCGAAGACCGGCACCCTCGAGGGTGTCTCGGCGCTCTCGGGGTGGGTGTGGATGCGCAGGACCGAGTCGTGGGGCGAGTTCTCGATCCTGTCGAGCGGCATGCCCAAGTCACAGGCCGTGCAGATCGAGGACGAGATCGTGCGGACGCTGGCGCGCTCCGCGCGTCACGGCACGAGGACGACCGGCACGCTGACGACGTGGAGCGGTGAGCCGTCCTTGGCCGACGACTCGAACACCTGGACGATGCCCTGGGTCTCCTGGACGACGTCGAACGCGACGTTCTTGCTGTAGTCGCCCCGACACCCCGTCCCGCACGTGGCCGTGGCGAAGTCCTCCGCGATCACCTCGTTGTCCGGGCCGAGGATCCGCATGCTCACGGTCGCCTCGAACACGTTCGCCGTCCCCGAGATCCTCACCGGGCTCGACACGCGCTGCCCGGCGATAGGCGTCTCGACGACGATCGGAGCGATCAGGTCCTCGAACTCGCCGCGGGTCATGGGCCCGTCGATCACGATCCCCTCCGACGAGAACGTCGTCGCGGGCTGACCGTCGATCTCGAGCTTCACGCGCTGGACGGTCTGGAACTCCGTCAGCGTGTAGACGAGCTGCGCGAGCCGCATGCGCGCCGACAACGAGCCGCCGCCCGACTCGAACTCGCCGCTCAGGTCGACCGTCGCGACGCCGCCCGACACCTCGATGCCGAGCAGCTGTGACCCCGCGGGGATCGCCGTCCCCCACCCGTTCGAGATCTCGGACTGCGTCGGGCCCTTCAACAGCTCGGTGACGGCGGCGGTCGCGACGCGCGGCGGGGTCACCTGGGCCTGCCTCGTCGTCAGCCCCGTGAAGTCCTCGAGCGTCAGCCACAGCCGGACGGGTTGCGTGACGGTGGCGGGCGTGGGCGTCGCAGGCGGAGCGGCCGTGGGCGACTCGACGGGCGACTCGGAGGGAGCGGTCGAAGCCGCGGCCGGCTCGTCGTCGCCGTCGTCGCACGCGGCCCCCGTCAGAGCGAGCACCAGCACGATGCCGAGGGCGATCCGAGGGGAACGAGCTCGCAACATCTCTTGCCTCCGTCGATCAGTGCGGTCGCACCTCGCGACCGGTCGCGCGATCAGACGACGGCTAGCGGCGCGGGGTTGCAGGAACGGGGCAAGGCTAAGCGAGCAAATCCGGCCGGGCCCGGATTACCCCGTCGCGCTCTGGTCGATGACGCAGAAGAGGTTGCCCTCTGGGTCCGCGAGGACGACGAAGTCCTCGCCGTCGTTCGGCCCCCGCTCCCGCCGCGCGCCGAGCCCCTCGAGCCGCTCGACCTCGGCCATCTGGTCCTGGGCGTAGAGGTCGAGGTGCAGCCGGTTCTTGCCCTCGCGTCGCTCGGGGACGAGCTGGAGGGAGACCGTGACCCCCTTCTCGTTCGGGTCGACGAGCTTGATCCAGTCGTCGGAGGCGTGGTCCTTCACGTAGCCGAGCGCCTCCTGCCAGAAGGCGCGCATCTTCTCGACGTCGTTCACGTCGATAACGACGGAACCCACGTACATGCGATCCATGGCGGGAGTTGTATCCACGCGGCGGCGGGTTCAAGCACGGGATCGGGGGGCGGTGCGCTCGAGGCCGTCCCGCCTAGGATTCGGCTCGAGGAACCGGGCGGGCGGCCCGGCTGCACCGCCCCCACTCCCCGGTTCCGCCGAAGCGGCCGCGGCCCCTTGCGGCACAGCTCATCTTTTCTACGTCCGAGCTCAGTCGCGGTCACGCATCCGACAGCGGCCGTGTTGGGCACCCGACCGCAAAGTGCCGCCGGACGCGAAAAGGGCGGCCCACCCGGGGGCCGCCCTTTCCTTTCTACGATCGTGTCCTAGATGACCTCGCGGTCGCGGACCACCGTCCGCTCCTCGGTGCGGCGGAAGGGGGCGAAGCTGCTCCAGAAGAGCATCGACAGGATCAGCCCGATGATGCCGACGACGAGGAGGATCACGCCGATGGTCTCGAGCTCGAGGCCGGAGATCTCGACCTCGACCGCCCAGGCCAGGATCGCGCCCACTGCGATGAGAAAGAGGCTTGCACCGATACCCACGTTCGTTCACCTCCTCGGCACGCGTCGAAAATCAGATTGCTTCTACTGGTCGGGAGATACCCGAAGCGGAGCGCACCCAAACCGCTCCCGTGCGTGGCCGGCTGCCTCCAACTGGCCTCCCCAGGGGGCCGGGTACGACTGGTGCATGCGGTGCAACTGGTGCACGCGTGCACCGCGTGTACCGCGTGTACCGCATGTACCACATGTACCGGGGGGTCTAGGTAGCGGGGACCATGCCCGCGCCGTCGCCGGCCGCCACCTTGTCGGCCAGCACCGCCCTCGCCGCGTTGCGGCCCGGGGCTCCGCAGACGCCTCCGCCCGGGTGCGCTCCCGAGCCGCAGAGGTACAGGCCCGCTACCGGCCAGCGGTGGCGGTGCCACGTCGCCACCGGTCGCTTGTCGAACAGCCAGTCCGGCAGGATCTCGCCGTGGAAGATGTTGCCCCCCGTGAGGCCGAAGCGGGCCTCGAGGTCGGGCGGCCCCAGCACCATCCGGCCCTCGACGAGGTTGGTGATCCCAGGCGCGTACGTCTCCAGCGCGGCGAGCACCAGGTCGCCGATCTCCTCGCGCCGCTCGTCCCACGTCCCCTCCGCGAGCGTGTACGGCGCGTACTGCGCGAACACCGACAGCGTGTGCTTGCCGGGAGGCGCGAGGTCGGGCTCGGACGCGGTCTGGATCCACGCCTCGCAGAACATCTCGCGCGCCGGGCGGCCGTCCGCCGCGTCCGCGCACGCGCGCTCGAGGTAGTCGATCGACGGCGAGATCGTGATCGTTCCGAGGTGCTCCGGCCCCGGCTCCCGCGCGTCGCCCATGCCCCGGAAGCGCGGCAGCGCGCCGAGCGCGCAGTTGACCTTCACGACCGTGCCCTCGGTCGGCAGAAGGCCGACGTCTTCCAACAGCTCCGGAGGGAGCGCCGCGTCGGCGAGCAACGACAGCGTCCGCTTGGGATCCGCGTTCGAGCAGACCGTCGTCGCCTCGATCTCCTCGCCCGACTCGAGCACGACGCCGGCGACGCGGCGGCGCGCCTCGAACTTCACCCGCGCCACGGGGGCCTCGGTGCGGATCTCTCCTCCGGCGGCGCGCACGACGTCCGCGAGAGCGCCCGTGATCGAGCCCATGCCCCCGCGGACGAAGCCCCACGTCCCCGGCTCCCCCGCCGCGAGACCGAACGCGTGGTGGAGATAGATGTACGCGCTGCCGGGCGTGCGCGGGCCCGCCGCCGAGCCGATGATCCCCTGGGACGCCATCAGCCCCTGCATCAGCTCGGACTCGAAGTACTCCTCGCAGAGCTCGGCGATCGAGCCGTCGACTGTCTTGGCGAACAGGCCCTCGACCTCCGACTGACGGAACGCCCGGCGGGCCTGCTTGCGCGTCGCCGGATACGACAGCAGGGGACGCAGACGGCGCGACGCCTCCTCGAAGAGCTCGACGAAGCGCGGGTAGGCGTCTGCGTCCTTCGGCGACACCCGGGCGATCGCGTCGTGTCTCTGCTCGGCGTCGAGGGGCAGGACGAGGCCGCCGCCGTCCGGGAACGGCGCGAACAGCTCGGGGTCCTTGACCCGGACGTCGAGGTCGAGCCCGAGCTCCGCGACGATCGCCGGCTCGAGCAACGACACCGAATACGAAGCCGTGGAGATGCGGAAGCCGGGCCAGGGCTCCTCGGTGACGCACGCGCCCCCGATCCGGTCGCTGCGCTCGAGGACGAGGACGCCGAGCCCCGCGCGGGCGAGATAAGCCGCGCACGTCAGGCCGTTGTGCCCGGCCCCCACGACGACGACGGCGTACGACGTTCCCACGTCAGCGACTCCCAAGAACTTGTTGTTCCCGTACCGACCGAGGCAGGCTACCTTTCCCCTATGGCGCTAGCGGGCTTCTGCACGGTCTGTCAACGAACGGTGTACGTCGACGCCGACGCGACGCCGATCTGTCCCGTGTGCTCGTCGCCGTTGCTCGACGCCTCGGCGACCCCGCCCGACGACGGCAGCGACGATCAGGAGTCCGTGGCCTCGGCCGAGAAGTAGGACGCCGAGAGCACCGCTCCGTCCTCCAGCACCAACGTCGACACCGAGCCCGTCTCGCACGGCGCGCCCGCGAGCCAGGGTGGGACACGGCGCCGCGCGAGCGCGAGCCGCGCGACCATGACCGGGGTCTGGTGCGAGACGATCGCCACCTCGCGGCCCTCCGCCCCCGCCGCCGCTTCGGTGACCGCGGACATCATGCGCTCCCTTATCTCCGCGAACGACTCGCCCCACGAGGGCTTCAGCGGGTTGCGGAAGCGCCACCAGTGCGCGGGGTTGCTGAACAGGTGCCACACCGTGCGGCCGACGCCCTCGAACGTGTTGCCGCTCTCGATCAGCCGGTCGTCCGTCACGACCTCGATCCCGTGCGGCGCGGCGATCTCGGCGGCGGTCTCCTGGGCGCGCTCGAGCGGGCTCGCCCAGATCGTCATCAGGTCCGCGTCGCGCAGGCGTTCGGCCGCGGCGCGCGCCTGTCTGACGCCTCGTTCCGACAGGTGGTAGCCGGGAAGCCGGCCGTAGATCACGCCCTTCGGGTTCTCGACCTGGCCGTGGCGGATCAGGTGCACGGTGACGGGCATGGCGACAAGGGTAGGCTGAAAAACATGCCCGACATCCTCTTGTTCGGCGCTACGGGGTACACGGGGAAGATCACCGCTCGGGCGCTCGCCGACCGCGGCGCGGACTTCGTGATCGCGGGGCGTAACCCGGCCAAGCTCGAACGCCTCGCTGAGGAGACGGGCGCAGCGGACGTGCGGGTCGTCGACGCGGGCGACGTGGATGCGCTCACCGACGCGCTGCTCGACGTGAAGGTGCTGGTGACGTGCGTCGGCCCGTTCCTTCAGCTCGGCGCCACCGCGGTCGAGGCCGCGCTCCGCGCCGGCGTCCACTACGTGGACTCCTCGGGCGAGGGCCCGTTCGTCGAACGGCTGATCCGCGACCGGCACGAGGACGCGCTGCACGCCGGGATCGCGATGGCGCCGGCGATGGGCTTCGACGAGGTCCCCGGGGACGTCGCGACGGCGCTCGCCGCCGAAGGCCTGGAGCTGCCCGAGATCGCGCTCACCTACGCGTTCCCGAGCCAGGCGTCGGCCGGGACCCTGCGATCCGTGCTCGGCATCGTCCCGTCGAAGGGCCGGTGGACGGTCGACGGGAAGACCCGGTGGGTGAGGGCGGGCCAGGAGACGCGGTGGGCCCCCATGCCCCCGCCCCTCGGCCCTCAGGCCGGGGTGTCGTTCCCGCTCGCGATCTGCCACCTCGCGCCGCTGCACGTGAAGGTGAGCTCGTTCAGGACGTACTCGACCGCGGGGACCGCCCAGCGGCTCGCGATGAAGGCGACGATGCCCGCGATCTCCGCGCTGCTGTCGTCGAAGGCCGTGCGGTCGCTGGCGACGAAGGTGGTCTCACGTCTCCCGGAAGGTCCCGGCGACGACGCGCGGGAGCGCGGGAAGTGGACGATCCTGGCCGAGGCGACGACCGCCGAGGGGTCGTGGCGCAACGTCGCGCTTACGGGGACGGACGTCTACGGGCTCACCGGACGCACGCTCGCGGCGGCGGCTACGACGATGGCCGCCGGCGACTACTCCGAGCGGGGCGTCCTCGCGCCCGTCCAGGCCGTGGGAGTCGATACGTTGCGGCGCGAGCTGGAGGATCACGGAGTTCGGATCACGCAGTACTCGGAAGAGAGATAAGGGGGCAAATGGGAGCGCGCCTGCAATACGCGAAGGTGATCGACCGGGAGCTGTTCATGAACCGCGGGGCCAAGCTGCACCCGCACCTGGAGAACCAGGTGTTCCTGCACGACGAGCCGGGGCGAGCGGGTGTCTTCCTCGTGATGCGCGGATGGACGGACGACCACGGGACCTTCACGGAGCAATGGCGGCTCGAGGGCCCCGGCGGAGGCGTGATCTACGAAAGCCTCCCGCGCGAGCTCCACATCGCGACGAAGACCCACGTCGAGAGGCTCGAGGACGAGGTGGCGGACCTCGACTTCCCGTACTCGGCCGAGAACTACAGCCTCGTCTTCACGCTCGACGAGACCGAGGTCGCGCGCGTGGACTTCCCCGTCACCGTGCAGGACAACGGGTCGCGGTAGGACCCCGGACGCGAGCCGGCTCCCCCGAGGGGGAGCCGGTCGAGAAAAGAGGGCGGGGATCTCCGACGCGCGGGCAGTGCGTCGGATGGCTGCGGCGGCGAATGCGACTGGACCCCCGCCCTACGGGCAGTCTCCTCCTTGGGCCCCGGCCAAGCCAATAGTCCCTAAGGGCTATTTTTCTCCGTCGCCGCGGACTGGCCCCCGAAGCTCCGAGGTCCGTCCTGTAACCGCCGCGCGCGGCCGGCGTCCAAGACCTCGCACAGGACGGAACGGCCGTCCTGAGAGCCGGAGGTGCAAGGTGTACGAGTTCGCGATCGTGGTTCTGCTCGGGATCGGGACGTTCAAGCTCGTCGACATGGTGACCGAGTACGTCGACCTCTCGAAGGTCGTGTCGATCCTGACGCTCGCCGTCGGGGCTCTCGTAGCGTGGGCGCTCGAGTTCTCGCTGTTCGCTCAGTGGGAGATCCCGGTGCGGTCGGACGTCATGGGCTACATCGGCACCGGCCTCATGATCTCGGCCGCCGGATATGCGACGCCGAAGGTCTTCGAGCACGTCGCCGAGATCCTCGGCCGCAACACGGACCGAACGATCCGCCGGGCCGCTTAAAGCGCCCGAAACGAGACAAAGAGGCCCCCGGTTCGCCGGGGGCCTCTTTCGTTTCGCTGGATTCGCGCCGATAGTAGAGGCCGATGACCAGGTTGGCCGAGTTGCGCCGTCTAGAGCGCGGGATGATGCGGGTCCGGTGGTTCGGGGCCGCATTCGGCGCGCTGTCGATCGCGCTCCAGGAGTCGTACCCGAGCCGCGCCACCGAGATCGCCGCGTGGGCTCTCATCTCCTCTCTGGCCGTCGGCAACCTCGTGATCTGGGGCGTGCAGGGGCGCGTCGATGCCCCCGCGGCGCAGAGGCGTCTCGGCCACTACGCGTTCGTCTTCGACGCAGTGGCCATCGCCGGGATCGTCTGGGTCTTCTCGTTCGAGGACCCGTACGCGACGTGGGCGCTGCTGTTCGTCGTCCCGATGGAGGGCGCGCTCCGCTACCGGTTCAAGGGCGCGGTCGCGGCGGCGTCGGGCGTCGCGGTCTTCTTCGCCGTCCAGTCGGTCCACGTCGCCGACCTGCGCAACGAGGCGTTCGACCTGTCGACCTACGTCTTCGTGATGTGCCTGTCGTTTCTGATCGCCGGCGTCACGGGCTCGATGGCGGAGAACTGGCACTCGCAGCGCGAGGCGCTCCGCGTCCAGGGGATGAAGCTCGCAGAGCTCGACCGCCTCAAGGACCGCTTCCTCGCGGTGACCTCTCACGAGATCCGCGGCCCCCTCACCGCGATCATCGGCGGGATCGACACCGTCCGGAAGCACGGGTCGTCGTTGACGACTGAGCAGCGCGACGGCCTGCTCGACATGACGGCGCAGCAGGGGATGCAGCTCGCGCGGATGGTCGACGACCTGTTGATCACGTCGCAGCTGCAGGGAGGCAACCTCACGCTGCACCCGCGGGAGTGCGACCTGAACGACACGATCAAGCAGGCGCTCGACGCGGCCGCGTCCAAGCGGCGTGACCACCGGCTGGAGGTCTTCGTCGAGCCGCTGAGCTGCGTCGTCGACGCGGCCCGCATCTCGCAGATCGTGCGCAACCTCGTGGAGAACGCGTACAAGTACACGCCGAAGCGATCGCGCGTCTCGGTCTCCGCCGGCGCGGATCGCGGCGGGATCTCGATCAAGGTCGAGGACGACGGGCCGGGCATCCCCGCGGACCAGCGAGACTCGCTGTTCGACGCGTTCACGCGCGTGGAGGAGACCGCCGCGGGGCGCGAGGGGGCCGGGCTGGGGCTGTTCGTCGTAGGCCAGCTCGTAGAGGCGATGGGAGGACGGATCGACGTCTCGTCGTCGTCGAGCGGCACGTGCTTCGCCCTCCATGTCCCGTGCGAGACGAAAGACCTCTCGGCCCCGCGCCTGTCGGTCGTGGACCGGGAACGGTCTGCGGGGGCCTAGCGGCGACTATCCTCGGGCCGAGACACCCACGAGATCCCGGGAGGCCCACCAATGCCAAGCGTCACCGTCGACTCCAGGCGCATCGAGTACCTCGACACCGGCGGCGCGGGGACGCCCGTCCTG
>DASQEJ010000270.1:0-3130 GCA_035633715.1 Actinomycetota bacterium
CGATGAGGCTGCACCGCGGCGACGTCCCGGACAAGCTGCTCGCGTCCGGGCCGGCGCGACTCGCCCAGGCTCTGGGGATATCGAAGGAGCACAACGGCGCGACGTTGCTGCGCGGCGGCGATTTCTGGTGCGCCGAGGACGACCTCACGCAAGCGTTGCGCGATGGCGAGGTGTCGCAGACGACGAGGATCGGCCTGGCCGCGGGCCGCGGCGACGACATCCCCTGGCGCTTCGTGGTGCCGGGCCACCCGCACGCGTCCCGCCGGCGCTAGGTGGGCCGCGCCACAACCAGCGTCCCTCTGGCCGTGTACGAATCCAACGGTGGTGGAGACGTTCGAGGCGATGGCGGTAGCGGCGGTGATGCTGCTGCCGGGCGCTCTGTACGTGTGGGGCTTCGAGCGGCAGGTAGGCAACTGGGGGATCGGCCTGTCCGATCGCGTGTTCAGGTTCTTCGGGACGTCCGCGTGGATACACGTAACGATCGCGCCGCTGACGTACTGGCTGTGGGCGACCGCCGTGGCCGGCGGTGACGTAGCGGCGGGAAGGCCGCTGTCGCGGTGGATATGGCTCGCGCTGATCGGCTACGTCTCGATCCCCTTTCTGGTCGGCCGGAGTGTCGGTCGCGCAGCCCGGGACGGCCGCAAGTGGGCCCGGTTGTTCATCGGCCCCAGTCCGGCTCCTCGCGCATGGGACCACTTCTTCGCAAGCAGGCCCGACGGATGGGTCCGCCTGCGGTTGAAGAGCGGAACGACCGTCCGATCCTCAGAGGATTCGCCCTGCTGATCAGGTGGGGCGAAGTAGAGTTGTTGGAGTTCGGCGAGAGGTGGAGGTGAGGATGGCGCGCAAGACGCGTCAGCGAAGGCGGTGGTACCCGCCGACGGTGGGCGGCTACCCGGCTGGCGACAGACCGATCGAGGAGATCGGCCCCCCTCCGCGGGCTCTCGGCATCGGCACCCGGCGCAGGACCGTTCCCCCGAAGCCCCCCGCGCCGAGGGACGAACAGCACCCCACCTCGGGCCCTGAGTCGCAGAGCTAGTCGGGGTTGACCCAGATGAAGACCCGGTCCCCACGGTCCAGCTCGGCCCCCTCGCCCGGAGCCTGCTTCCACACCCGCCCTGCGTTCTTCTTCGCCTGACCCCGGCTCGACTCGCGCTCGACGACGACCTGCACCGAGAACCCCGCGGAGCGCAGACGGCTCGCCGCTTCCGCACGCGTCAAGCCCGTCACCGCCGGGACCGTCGCCGTGTCCTCGACCTCCTCCGACGCGATGAAGAGCGTCACCGTGGACCCGGCGGGGATCTTCGTCCCGCCCGCGGGGTCCTGGTCGACGACCGTTCCAGGCGGGTAGCTCCCGAGGGGGGCCGCCTGTGTCGCGACGTCGAAGCCCTCGCTCTCGAGGATCCGGATCGCCTCGCCGCGCGGGAACCCGATGAGGTTCTCGACGACCTTTCGGTCGCCCGGCTCGCGACACGACTCCTCGGGCTCGGTCCCCGCCGCGAACACTCCGGTCCCGATGTACTCCTCGGGCGTGAACTTGTCGGCGAGGCAGCCGTTACGGGTGTCGATCTGAACCGTGACGACGCCCTCGGTCGGCACGTCGAAGTCCTCGACCGGGTAGTCCGTCAGGGCCTGCAGCATGAACCTGGCCCAGATGTCGGTCGGCCACGACCCGCCGGTGACCGTCGTGCGTGTGGGCAGGCACTCGGGGATGCCGCCGGTGCCCGTCGTGCTCCCGAGACACGACGTCTTCATCTCGATCTGCCCCTGCGGGTACCCGACCCACACCGCGGCGACGAGGTTCGGCGTGTAGCCGACGAACCACGCGTCCCTGTATTCCTGCGCGGTCCCGGTCTTGCCCGCGGCGGGCCGGGCGACGGAGAGCGCGTGCGTTCCGGTGCCGCGCCGGATCACTTCCTCCAGCGCCGAGGTCGTCAGGTACGCGGCCCCCGCATCGAGCACGTCCACCGCGTCCGTCTCCGAGCGGTAGATCTCCTTGCGCTTCTCCTCGTTGCTCGCGTCGACGATGCGCGTGACCGCGACCGGAGGGTGGTACTGGCCGCTGTTCGCGAGAGTCCCGTACGCCGACGCCATCCCGAGCGGGTTCACCTCGTTCGTGCCGAGCACGGCCGAGAAGAACGGCTGGAGCGGAGTGCGGATGCCCATCCTCTGCGCGATGTCGACCACCGGGTCGGTGCCGATCTCGTCGACGAGCTGCGCGTAGACGACGTTGACGCTGTTGACCGTCGCCTCGAGGAGCGTGATCTCGCCGTACTGGCCCCCCTCGTAGTTCTGCACGGTGTAGTCGCCGCCGTTGTCCGCGCCCGGGATGACGAGCGGCCCACTGCCGTCGTAGCGCTTCGATA
Organism: Actinomycetota bacterium; assembly: GCA_035633715.1. GTDB lineage: Bacteria > Actinomycetota > CADDZG01 > CADDZG01 > WHSQ01 > JALZEG01. The sequence continues at coordinate 2,364 of DASQEJ010000270.1, forward strand.
GCGGGACGCCCTCCTCGATCGCGGCCGCGAGCGCGAACGGCTTGAACGCCGACCCCGCTTGACGGCCGGTCCCCGGAGCCTGGTGCAGGTAGCGCTTCGTCCCGGGCACCTTTACGCGTCCGAGGCCGGGCTCGGCCAGGATCGCGAGGTTCAACTTCGCGTACTTGTCCTTCTTCGGCGGGGCGAACCAGTTGCGGCCCCCGACCATCGCCTTGACGTGGCCGTTGCGCGGCTCGATCGCGACGAGCGATCCGTAGGGATCCCCGGGCTCGGTCAAGATGCCGGCGACGGCGTCCTCGGCGGCGGCCTGCATCTCGAGGTCGACGGTCGTGTAGATCCTTAGCCCGCCGGTGAACAACCGCTTCGTCCGCTGCGCGGACGTCTTGCCGAGGAAGTCGAAGTCCGGGTGGTAGGTCAGCAAGCGGTGGACGTAGTCGACGAAGTAGGGGGCCGGGTACTCGTCCTTCTCGTCGACCGGCTGTAGACCCAGGCCCTTTCGGCGCGTCTCGGCTGCCTTCGCCTCGGTCACGTACTCGAGGTCGGCCATCTGGCGCAACACGACGTTGCGCCGGCGCTTGGCGGCGTTGCCGTTACGGTACGGGTCGTAGTCGCCCGTCGCCTGGATCAGCCCCGCGAGTAGAGCGGCCTCACGTAGCGTGACCTTCCACACCGACTTGCCGAAGTAGACCTTCGACGCCGCCTGCACGCCGTATGCGCCCTGGCCGAAGTAGACGGTGTTGAGGTAGCGCTCGAGGATCTCCTTCTTG
>DASQEJ010000271.1:0-8441 GCA_035633715.1 Actinomycetota bacterium
GTAGAGCGGGAGCGACGTGACCTGAATCAGCCCGCTCGAGTTGCACTGCCACCGGATGTCCTGCGCGTACGTGGCGTTCGAGTCGTAGAGGTAGTAGTTCGCGTACCCGAGCTTCGCCCGTATGTAGTTCACCGTGTCGGTGTTGTAGTTGCTGGTCTCCGTCGACGGATAGCCGTAGAAGACCCTCAAGCGCTCGCCGGAGAGGCCGTCGCCGACGCACTTCTGGCGTGACGAGCCGTACTCGCCCGAGGCGGGGTCGCCGCGGTGGGTCGTGGGAGCTGCGGGTCGCCCGTGCTCGTCGGCCGGCATCCCGTAGACGGGGTCGTGGATGCCGAGCTCCTGCGCGGAGTCCGAGATCTGCTCGCGGTCCTCGCGGCTGCCGCGCTCGGGAGGAGGCTGTCCCTGGGCGGGGTGCGCGTGCTCGGCCTGGGCCGGCGTCGGCGGCTGTGCTGCGGACGACGCCGATCCGGCGAGGGCTCCCCCTACGAGGCCCACGGCGAGCGCGCCCGCGACGAAGTCGCGTCGAAGCGAAGTTCTCAAAGGAGTCCCCTTCTGTTGGCCCGCGCATCGGTGCACGGGTCGTCCAACCTGGCGACGTCAGTAAAGCCGCCGGGACCTTTGGGTTGAATAGCGCGAAAGCGTCATCTTGGTCGCTCTGCCCGAGTAGCCTTCGAGGACTAGCCCGCGCTTTTTCAAAGGTGCGAGAGCACGCCTGCAAGCAGGGACTCCATGCGTTTAGCAGAGCGTGCTCCCGCGCGCTGCACCTCCGCGTGGTCGAGCTTGGCCCCCAGGCCCGCGGCCCTGTTCGTCACGACCGAGATCCCGAGGACGCGCGCTCCGAGGGCGCGGGCCGCTATCGCCTCGTGCACGGTCGACATCCCGACGAGGTCCGCGCCGAGCGTCGCGAGCATGCGGATCTCGGCGGGCGTCTCGTACGCGGGACCGGTGACGCCCGCGTACACGCCTTCCTGCAGGCTCGGGTCGACGCGGCGCGCCAGCGCGCGCAGCTCCGCGTCGTAGACGTCGCTCAGGTCGACGAACGTCGGTCCGCCGGTGAGCGGGTTCGACCCCGTGAGGTTGAGGTGGTCCGAGATCAGCACGGGCTCGCCCACTTCGAACGCGTCCGCGATCCCGCCCGCCGCGTTCGTCAGGACGATCGTGCGGCATCCGGCGGCGACGACCTCGTCGACCGCGTGCGTCACGACGGACGAAGGATGACCTTCGTAGAGGTGCACGCGTCCGGCCAGCACGATCGCAGGCGTGCCCCCGACCTCGCCCGCGTACGCGGCCCCCTCGTGACCCGGCACGCGCGTGCGCGGCCAGCCCGGTAGCTCGGAGTACGGGATGGGCTCCGCTCCCGTGAGCGAGCGCGCGACCGGCGCGAGGCCGGAGCCGAGAACGACGGCGACGCGGAAGTCGTCTCTTCCCGCGAGCGCGGCGATGCCGCTCAGATGCCCGTCGTCTCCGCGAGCTGATCGGCGTTGAACGCGTCGGGGAGCAGCTGGTCGAGCCGGCGCGGCCCGTCCGGCGAGTCGACGAGGAGCTCGGGCCCCCCCGTCTCGTGCAGGAGCTGCCGGCAGCGCCCGCAGGGAGAGAGCAGGTTGCCCTCGGCGTCGACGATCGTCACCGCGACGAAGCGTCCGCCGCCGGAGTCGTAGAGAGCCGAGACCAGACCGCACTCGGCGCAGAGGCTGAGACCGAACGACGCGTTCTCGACGCTGCAACCGGTGAGGACGCTGCCGTCGTCGAGCAACGCGGCCGCGCCGATGGGCGTGCGGGAGTAGGGGGCATAGGCGCGTCCGGCGGCTTCGGCCGCCTCCACCCGGAGCTCGTCCCAGTCCACGCGCTCGGTCATGCCGCAATTGTGTGCGGTCCCCCTGGTTTTGGCCAGTCGTGCCGCGGGCTAGCCGAAGAACACGGTCCTCGCGGGGTCGCACTCGACGTCCAAGCGCTGCGGGAGCCGCGGCCCCCTTACGCTCGTCAGCAATCCGCTCACCCGGTGGCGCTCGTCCGCGCGGACGCCGAACGGCAGGTCCCGGCGCCGCTCGATCACGTCGCCGCCGGAGGCGTAGACGGTCAGCCGGCACGGGCTCTCGTAATCGCTGGGCGGGTCCATGTCGCCGGTCCACACCAGCGCGAAGGCGACGTCCCACTCCCGGCGTCCCGCCCCGGCGAACGATGCGGCGACGAGGCGCCATTCCCGAACGTCGTCCGTGACCGGTTCGGTGTAAGCCTCGAGGCCGGCTCGCTGCTTGCCGGTCATCGGCCCCTGGGCGGAGGCGACGTAGAACATCCCGTCTTCGACGCCGACCTCGACGCGTGCGGCCCCGGCGCCGGTATCGCACCGCCGCCCGTTCGTCGTGGACGCGGCCGAGCAGTCCATCGGGCGGAACGTCGCGACGAGGTCGTCCGAAATCCCGCGGTATCGCCAGAACGTCCCCAGCCGGTCGATCAGACCCGCCCTTCCGGCGGCCGTGATAGCGAACGCGGCCGCGGCGGACTCCAACGTCACGGGGGCAGCCTCGTAGGCGCGGAGATCCGCTCGCTCGTCGAACCAGCGCCCTGCGACGCACCCGATGCCGCACAGGCGGTGCGTCGCGATCACCGCGCCGTCTTCGGAGAGCGCGACGAGGCGCGCGAAGTCGAACTGCGGGAGCACGGCCGCGTAGTACCGGTAGGGGCTAGGGGTGCTCGGCGGCGGGTGGAACAGACGCACCGGCATGTCGGGCCCCCGGTCGCCGCGGAACACGAGACGGTGGACGCGCGGCCCCGTCTCGCCGGCCACGAACATGTACTCGTCGGGATCCCGGCTGCCCGAGTAGAACGACCTCGTCACATCGAACGCCGTCCGCCGCAGGGCCTCGGGGTCGACGTTGCGCGAGCACGTTCGGCCCTCGCTCTTCGAGTACCCCTCCTCCACGACCTGCCAGCACGTCGTCGTGCCGTCGCCCCACACGAGTAGGTCCCACGGCTTTCCGGCCCGGGGCCCGTCCCAGTCCTCGCCGAAGACGCCCGAGGTGACGGTGTACCGGGGCGATGCCGGGGGCGGTCCGTCGCGGTGCAGGAGGTCGACTTCGTCGTGCGCCGGCGTGGGCAGCACGACCGCGCCGGTCGCGAGGGCCGCGAGCGCGATAGCCCAGGAGCCACGTGTCCGCCTCATCGCAGTCAACCCGCACGAGCGGCGGCGATGGTGGCGCGTGGGCCGGAGATAGGCTCGCCCGGCCGTGAAGATCTATACGAAGAAGGGCGACGACGGGACGACCGGGCTCCTCTACGGGGGCCGCGTCGCCAAGGACGACCTCCGCACCGAGGTCTACGGGACGCTCGACGAGACCGTGTCCGCCCTCGGGGTCGCGCGGGCCGGGGGCCTGGCCGACCGCGTCGAGGCGATCGTCGTCAGGATCCAGCGCGAGATGTTCGTGGCCGGCGCGCAGCTCGCGACCTCCGAGGAGAACCAGTCGAAGCTGCAGGACGGCGTGTCGCGCGTCGTCCCCTCGATGACCGAGCAGGCGGAGCGCGACATCGACGCGCTGCTCGAGGAGCACCCGCTGCCGCAGGAGTTCGTCCTTCCCGGCGAGACCGCCGGCTCCGCAGGGCTCGACCTCGCACGTTCGGTCGTGCGCCGCGCGGAGAGGCAGGCCGTCGCGATGAGCCGTGGGGGCCTCGTCCCCGACCCCGAGGTGCTCCGCTACCTCAACCGCGTCTCCGACCTGCTGTTCGCGCTCGCCCGGTACGAGGAGGCCTCGCGCGGCCTCCGCGCGGCCCCCTCGCGTAGCAGGTAGCCGATGCCGAGCGTCTCTCCCGAACCCGAGCCCTTCCGGTACTGCCCCGTCGACGGCGCGCCGCTCGACGATCCCGACAAGGAAGGCGGCTCCCGCTGCGGAGTCTGCGGTCGCTCCTGGTACCGCAACTCGTCCCCCGTCGTCGGATGCGTGATCGTCCGCGACGGCAAGGTCCTCGTGACCGTCCGGGGCGTCGACCCGCACAAGGGCAAGGTCGACCTGCCCGGCGGGTTCCTGTTGAACGGCGAGGACCCGATCGACGGCCTGAAGCGCGAGATCCGCGAGGAGATCGGCATCGAGATCGACGCCGGCGTGTCCGACTGCGTGCAGATGGCGCCGCACGTGTACGCGCACGAGGACGACTACAACCTCGCGCTGGGATTCATAGCCCGCTACGTCTCCGGCGAGCCGAAGGCGGCCGACGACGTCGCGGAGCTCGAGTGGGTATCACCGGACCAGGTGGAGGCTCTCGACTTCGCGTGGGAGCACGACAGGGAGCTCGTGAGAAAGGCTTTGGCCCATGGGTAGGAAGAAAGAGGTTCCGGAGATCCTGACGTCCGAGGAGGACCTGGCGCGTCTCTACGGATTGACGCGCCTGACGCTCGGCGCCGCGACCGTGCTCATGCCCTCGGTCGTGTCGAAGGTGTGGATGGGCAAGGGGGCCGAGGACACGGTCTCGCGGGGTGCGTTACGCGGCCTCGGCGCACGCGAGGCGGCGCTGGGCTTCGGCACGCTCGTCGCGCTCGAGCGCGGCGGCTCCGTGCGGCGCTGGCTCGAAGCCGGGGCGATCGCGGACGCCGGCGACGCCTTCGGGACGTTCTCGCAGCGGCGGAGCCTCCCGGCCAGCCGGTGGGTGATCGCGACTGCGATCGCGGGAGCGTCCGCGTGGTTCTCGACGCAGCTCGCGTCGTCGTTCGAGGACTGACGCGCTGGACTTCCGCCACTCCGACGAGCAGCTCGAGTTCTACGACTCGGTAAGGGACTTCGCGGCGCGGGTCGTCGAGCCGGGGGCGCACGAGCGTGACGTCGAAGGGCGGTTCGACCGCGACGTCTGGGACGCGCTCGGCGAGTTCGGCCTCCTCGGCCTCCCGATCCCGGAGGAGTACGGGGGCTCCGGCGCCGACGTAGTCACGACGTGCCTCGCGCTCGAGGCTCTTGCGGAGGGCGGCCACGACGCCGGGCTCTGTCTCTCCGCCGGCGCGCACGTGACGATCGGGACCGTTCCGATCTGGCTCCACGGGACCGAGGAGCAGAAGAGGCGGTACCTGCCCGACCTCTGCTCCGGCCGCAAGATCGGCGCGATGGCGATCACCGAGCCGGAGGCCGGCTCGGACGCGGCCGCCATCAAGACGCGGGCGACCCGCGACGGCGACGACTGGGTGATCAACGGCTCGAAGATCTTCATCACGAACGGGTCGATCGCGGACTCGGTCGTCGTCGTCGCGGTGACCGACCCCGAGGCAGGCCCCGGCCAGGGCGTCTCTGCATTCATCGTCGAGAGCGACGTCCCCGGGTTCTCCGTAGGCCGTGACCTCGACAAGATGGGCACCCGCTCGTCGCCGCTGTCGCTGCTCCACTTCGACGACTGCCGCATCCCCGGCGACGCGTTGCTCGGCACCGAGGGCGCGGCGCTCTGGCAGGTGGCGTTCGAGTGCTTCGACTGGGAGCGGACGGTGATGATCGCGTCGTCGATCGGCGGGATGAAGGCGTCTCTCGACGGCGCGATCGCCTACGCGAAGGACCGCGTCGCGTTCGGCAAGCCCATCGGCCACCACCAGGCGATCCAGCACAAGATCGCCGAGATGAAGACCTACCTCGACGCGGCCCGGCTCGTGCTCTACAAGGCCGCGTGGCTCAAGCAGGAGGGGCTTCCGCACATGGTCGAGTCGAGCGTCGCGAAGCTGTTCGTCGCCGAGGCCGCGATGCGCAACGCGCTCGAGGCCACGCAGATCTTCGGGGGCTACGGCTACGTGAAGGAGTACGCGATCGAACGCTCGATCCGCGACGCGAAGCTGCTCTCGATCGGCGGGGGCACGTCGGAGATCCAGAAGATGATCATCGGCCGCTCTCTCCTCGGAGAGTGACTTTGCGTCGAATCACACGTCCGTAACTCGCTTCAGGGCGCCTTTTTCGCGCCGATAGCTAGTGGGATGAACCAGACGACGGCGTGCCCCGACTGCGGGACCCAGAACCGCCCCGGCGCGGACCTGTGCGTCCAGTGCTGGCGCGCGCTCAGCGACGACGTCTACAGCAAGATCCCGGCCGCGGCGTTCGCGACGACGGCCCCCAGCCCGTTCGAGACCGCCGCTCCCGCTCCCGCCGTTCCCGCTCCTCCACCGCCACGGCGCGTCGTTGCGCCCCGCCCGGTGGTGACGCCGGCCCCCGCGCCGACCGCGTCGCGTGAGGCCGAGGCAGGTCCCGTCCCGTACTTCGCTCCGCCGCGCGGCGGGGCCACACCGGCGACCGGCTTCACGATCCCGGCCCAGCCGAGCGCCGCTCCCGCTCCGGCGAACCCGCTCCCGTGGGGGCGCCTCGTCGCGCTCGCGATGGTGCTGGCGGTCCTCGGCGGCGGCTACTACTTCTTGTTCGGCAAGTCCTCCGGAGGGTTCTCGCCGGAAGACGGCGCCTACTCCGTCGCGCTTCCCGACGGGTGGGAGACCATGGACGAGGTCGCGGGGATGCCCGGCGAGATCGACGTCGTGGTGAAGGGCCCCGGCGCCCAGACCGCGATCATGGTCGGACACATGCCGGCCCCTCCCGGGTTCGGGAGGGATCAGATGCGCCAGGGGATGGGCTTCGTCCAGCAGTTCATGCCGAAGCTCCCGGGGCTCTCGATGAGCGCGCCTCAGGAGACGACCTTGCTCGGGCCCGACGTGACCACCTTCGAGATGACCGCATCGGCGTCGCCCACCCTCGCTCCCGGAGGAGCCAAGGTCCACATGGTCTTCGCCGCGAAGGAAGGGTCCCCACACCTGGCAACGATGATCGTGACGTGCCAGGAGGCCGAGTGCGCGCCGGCGGACGCCGCGTTCGCAGAGATGGCGAAGACCTTCGAGTTCTCGGGCTAACCCGCGGATAGCCGAACTAGCCGCGCCAGCTCTCTGCCTATCGACGTGACGCCGTCGGGCGTCTCCACCGTTATCGGGCCGTCCATCGGCGCGATGTCCTTCACGTGGAGCGTCGCGCCGGGCCTGATCCCGTTCTGGTCGAAGTAGGGGAGGACCTCCTCCTTGACCTCCGAGATCTGCGCGACCGTCCCGGTCCCCCCGGCCTCGGTCTCGCTCAACCTCTGAAGCACCCGGAAGTCCACCGAGCAGATCGGGTGGCCGTGCGGGCAGAAGTCGGGGTAGTCGAGGGCCTTCGCCATCGCCTCCTCGACCCGGGCCGAGATCGCGTGCTCGATGCGGTGGGCCTCGCCGTGGACCTCGTACCACTCCATGCCGAGCTTCTGGACGAGCAGGCACTCGACGAGCCGGTGGCGCCTGAGGATCGTGTGCGCGAGCCGCCGCCCGTCGGGCGTCAGGACGATCGAGCCGCCCTTCTCACGGACGAGGTAGCCCTCGCCGGCCAGGCGCTTCAGCATCTCGGAGGCGGACGGGAGCGACACCTCGAGCGTCCTCGCCAGCACCGTCGCGGTGATCCGGTCGCCGTCTTCCTCGAGCCGCTTGATCTCTTCGAGATAGTCCTCGACGCCCCTCACCGGACGATCGTACTAGGCGTCTGACCTGCATGTTTGTCTAATCTGCTAGGGTCCGACGCTGGTGCGAACCGGACGGATACCCAGAGCGGCCCGACTCGTGGCCGCCGCCCTCCTCCTCACCGCTACCGCCGTGCCCGTGCTGGGCGGCGTCGCAAGCTCCGAGGAGTCGCCAGAGGACTTGAAGGCTCGGATGGACGCCATCCAGGCCGAGCTCGACGCGACCACTCAGGACGTCGAGGACCTCCACGCGCAGGAGGAACGCCTCGAGACCGAGATCGAGCGGATCAAGGCCCGCGTCGACGCTCTCGAGAAGCAGGAGGACAAGCTGCGCGTGGTCGTCGCCGCGCGGGCCGACGAGCTCTACCGGGCTGGCCCCACGAGCGGGCTGTTCGAGGTCCTGATCGAGTCCAAGAGCATCGCCGAGCTGTCCGACAGGGCCGAGATCCTGTCGCAGGTCTCGGCCGACGACGCGACCGCGTTCATCCAGATGGCGCGCACCCAGGCCGAGCTCGAGGCCCTCGGCGAGGAGATGATCGAGAAGACCGCGAGCCTCGAAGACGCCGAGAAGCGGCTCCAGGAGGAGGCGGACCGGCTCCAGGCGCAGTTCGACTCCGTCGCCGCCGAGTACGCGCGCCTCCAGCGCCAGCTCGCCGCGGTCCAGCCGGCGAGCGCCCCGGCGGCCGCTCCGGCGGTCTCCGCCCCCTCGACCTCGTCGATCCCGTCGACGAACGGCAAGGCGTGCCCTGTCGGGCAGCCCCACTCGTTCATCGACAGCTGGGGCTACCCGCGGTCGGGCGGCCGCAGCCACGAGGGCGTCGACATGATGGCGTCGTACGGCACGCCGGTCTACGCGATCGTCTCCGGGTCGATCACCTACGCCGGGTACGGCGACAGCGCCGGGTACTGGCAGATCCTGTCCGGCAGCGACGGCAACGCCTACTGGTACATGCACAACCAGA
>DASQEJ010000272.1:0-3206 GCA_035633715.1 Actinomycetota bacterium
GATGTCGTCGGGCACCGTGTACACATTGTTGCCGAGCTTCGCCGCGTTGTGCGCGAGCCACTCGCACGACAGCGCCTGGTTCGCGAACGACATGTCCATCACCGACGCAGGGTGGCCCTCCGCGGCGGCGAGGTTGACGAGGCGCCCGTCGGAGAGCACGTAGATCTTGCGGTCACCCTCCATCGAGAACTCCTCGACCTCCTGGCGCACGCGTCGCTGCGACGACGACATGGCGCGCAGCGCGGACAGGTTGATCTCGATGTCGAAGTGGCCCGCGTTCGCGAGGATCGCGCCGTCCTTCATCACCTCGAAGTGGTCCTCGCGCAGCACGTGCTTGTTGCCCGTCACCGTCACGAACACGTCGCCCTGCGTCGCGGCCTCGCGGCCCGGCAGCACGCGGAACCCGTCCATCGCGGCCTCGAGGGCGCGAGTGGGATCGACCTCCGTCACGACTACGTCCGCGCCCATTCCCTTCGCACGCGACGCCACCCCGCGGCCGCACATCCCGTAGCCGCACACGACCACGGTGCGGCCGGCAAGCAGCACGTTCGTCGCGCGGATGATCCCGTCGATCGCGGACTGACCGGTGCCGTAGCGGTTGTCGAAGAGGTGCTTCGTACGCGCGTTGTTGACGCTGACGATCGGGTAGCCGAGCACGCCGTTGGCCTCCATCGAGCGGAGGCGGATCACGCCGGTCGTGGTCTCCTCGGTCCCCCCGATGATCTCGGGAAGCTGGTCGGGCCGCTGCTGGTGGAGCATCGTCACGAGGTCGCCGCCGTCGTCCATCGTGATGACGGGACGCCGGTCGAGCACCGCCTTGATGTGGCCGTAGTAGCCGGCTTCGTCGACGCCGCGGATCGCGTACGTCGGGATGTCGTACTCCGCGACGAGGCCGGACGCGGTCGCGTCCTGCGTCGACAGCGGGTTCGACGCGCACAGCGCGACGTCGGCGCCGCCTGCGGCGAGCGTCCGCATGAGGTTCGCCGTCTCGGTCGTCACGTGCAGGCACGCGGCGATCACGAGGCCGTCGAGCGGGCGCTCCTTCTCGAAGCGCGCGCGGATCCTCTCGAGCACGGGCATCTGGCGGTCGGCCCATTCGATGCGCAAGCGCCCTTCGGACGCGAGGTCGAGATCCAGTACGTCGTTGTCGACGGTCATCGCTTCAGTCGCCTTTCTCGGATGGCTTCTCGGCCTCGTCCACCAACAGGACCGGGATCCCGTCGCGGATCGGATAGCGGTAGCCGCACTCACCGCGGCACACCAGGACCGACTCGGTCTCGAGGTGCTCGATCTCGCCACGGCAGTTCGGGCAGGCGAGGATCTCCAAAAGTCGCTCGTCGAGTGTCATGGGATGAGATTCTCCCGCATTCTGTGCTGCGGTCCGGCCGAGGCCGCCCCGGAAAAGAACAGGGGGCCGGTCTCCCGGCCCCCGATCTCGTCTCGCGATCCTCGAGAGGATCGCTGGTTCTCGTCGCTTCGCTAGGTAGTGCGGGTACTGCGATGTCACAGTGTCGGCCGCACCGACACGAACTGCACCATGCCCCCGCCGAGAAGCAGCAGGGCGAAACCGAACATCACGAAGGCCAGCGTCTCCGATGGCCCCGTGTACGGAAGTTGCGCCGCAGGTACCGGTGCGGGCTGTCGATTCCTTACTCGCACCGGCGGCTCTTCCTTCACGATCCGTCGTCTCTGCACCCGGGGCGGTTCTCCCGGGTTGTCAGGTGGCGAAGGCTTGACGATGGGGGGTGTCACCTTCGGCCCCTCGGGCTTGCCCGGTGGGGTCGTAGGCGGAGTCTCCGGCTTGTTGGGCGGAGGCGTCGGAGACACCGGAGGTGTGTCCTTGGCCTTGCCGCCGCAGTGGCCGTTGTTGTCATCGTCGAAATCGTCGTCGTTGCCGCAGCCGTTGTTGCCGTCCTGGTCCTGCAGGTCCATACCGCCACTGCCGCCGGGCTTGTCGGTGCATCCACCGCGAGGGTCGCTCGCGGGGCTTGCGCCGCACTCGTTCCGCATGGGGCCGACGTTGTCGTCGGGGGCAGACTCAGACTTCCCCTGGTTGCCGGAGCCGCCGGGTTCTCCCGAACGGTCCTTCCCCGAGGGGTGCTTGTTGTCCGCGACTCCAACCTCTTCCTCATGCGAATCCTCGATGGCCGTGACGGGGTCCAGGTCGGCGTCCCCGTCGTGATCGCCCGATCCCGCAGTCGGGACCGGGACGCTTGCGCTGCCAGACGACTGGCCCTTGCCAGTCTGGTGGTCTTCCTTGTGATGAGCCGAAGCGGCTACAGGCACGAGGATGACCGAGACGAACAGAGCGAGGAGGATGAGGGTTGCCGGCGCCGTCAGGCGCTTTCCTATCTCTCCCACCTCCTAGATTCGAGCTTCTCCTATTTGGGTCGGCAACTCCTCTTCGCTCTCGACCCCCCGCTATGGGGTCGCAGGGAAACCTTCCCCAAATATGGGAGAAAATACAAATCCGGGGGTCTTGCAGGGGGTTTGCCCGGCTATGACCGGATCAGACCGAGGACCTCGTCGCGTTTGGCGACCATCAGCGCCTCGTCGCGGGCCTCGAGGTTGAGCCTGAGCAGCGGCTCGGTGTTCGACGGGCGGCAGTTGAACCACCAGTCGTCGAACTCCACCGTGAGGCCGTCGCTCGTGTCCTGCTTGCCCTCGGAGTAGGCGGCGGCGAGCTTCGCGAGGGCGGCCCCCTGGTCCGCGACCGTCGAGTTGATCTCGCCCGACGGCGCGTAGCGCTGGTAGGGCCGGAGCATCTCGGAGAGCGGGAGCCCCGACTCGCTCATCGCCTCGAGCGTCAGCAGAGCGGCGATCATCCCGGAGTCCGCGCGGAAGTTGTCGCGGAAGTAGTAGTGGCCCGAGTGCTCGCCGCCGAAGATCGCGCCGGTCTCGGCCATGACCTGCTTGATGAACGAGTGCCCGACGCGCGTCCGCACGGGGCGTCCGCCGTTCTCCTCGATCACCTCGGGCACCGCCCACGAGCAGATGAGGTTGTAGATCACGGCCTCGCCGGGGTGTCTGCGCAGGAGCCTCTCCGCGACGAGCGCCGTGGTGGTCGAACCCGAGACGAGCTCGCCGTTCTCGTCGACGAGGAACATGCGGTCGGCGTCGCCGTCGAACGCGATCCCGGCCTGGCAGCCCTCGTCCAGCACCTTCTTCTGGAGGTCGACGAGGTTCTCCGGCTCGATCGGGTTCGC
>DASQEJ010000273.1:0-3351 GCA_035633715.1 Actinomycetota bacterium
GGCGGGCTTGGCCCGGACGACCTCTTCGATCACGGCGGCGTAGTTCTCGATGAGGTCGTTCTCGGCGAACGACTTCTTGCCGATGATCAGGTGGAGGTTGCCGTGACGGTCGGTGCGGTACTCGACCTGGCCGCCCTTGATGTCGCGCACGGCGCGGGCGACGTCGTCGGTGACGGTGCCGGACTTCGGGTTCGGCATGAGCCCGCGGGGGCCGAGGACACGGCCGAGCTTTCCGACGGTCGGCATCATGTCGGGGCTCGCGACGACGGCGTCGAAGTCGAGCCACCCGCCCTGGATGCGCTCGCCGAGCGCGTCGTCGCCGACCTCGTCCGCGCCGGCCTCACGCGCCGCCGTGGCCTTCTCGCCCTTGGCGAACACGACGACGCGCATCGTCTTGCCGGTGCCCTTGGGCAGGGCGATCGCGCCGCGGACCATCTGGTCGGCCTTGCGGGGGTCGACGCCGAGCCGGATGCTCAGCTCGACGGTCTCGTCGAACTTCGACGACGGCACCTGCTTCAGGAGCTTGAGGGCCTCGGGGGGCGAGTAGAGGCGGTCGCGGTCGACGAGCTTCATCGCCTCGGCGTACCGCTTTCCGGGCTTGGGCATTGCGTTTCCTCCTTGTGGTCGACGGCGGGCTCGAGCCCGCCTCCCACTGCGCTGAGTCTGCGGTTCCTACTTGACGGTGATGCCCATGCTGCGGGCGGTGCCCTCGACGATCTTCATCGCGGCCTCGACGTCGTTGGCGTTGAGGTCGGGCATCTTGGTCTCGGCGATCTCGCGGACCTGGTCGCGCGTGACGGTCGCGACCTTGGTCTTGTTCGGCTCGGCCGAACCCTTGTCCACGCCGGCCTTCTGGCGCAGGAGCACGGCGGCCGGAGGGGTCTTCGTGATGAACGTGAACGAGCGGTCCTCGTAGACCGTGATCTCGACGGGGACCGTGGTCCCGGTCTGGGCCTGCGTGGCCGCGTTGTACTGCTTGCAGAACTCCATGATGTTGATGCCGGCCTGACCGAGCGCCGGGCCTACCGGCGGCGCAGGCGTGGCCTGGCCCCCGGTGATCTGGAGCTTCAATACCTGTGCGACCTTCTTGCGGCGTGCGCCACCCATGGTGTGGTTCTCCTTCTGTTCGCTAGAGCTTGGCGACCTGGTCGAAGCCGAGCTCGACCGGGGTCTCGCGGCCGAAGATGTTGACGAGCACCTTGAGCTTCGACTGGTCGACGTTGATCTCGGAGATCGACCCGGTGAAGTTCGCGAAGGGGCCGGACGTGACGCGCACGCTCTCCTGCTCCTCGAACTCGAGCCGGGGCTTGAGCTTCTTCTGGTCGGGCTTGACCTGGAGGATCTTGTCGACCTCGCGGTCCGACAGCGGCGTCGGCTTGGCGCCGGAGCCCACGAACCCCGTGACCCCCGGCGTGTTCCGCACGACGTACCAGGAGTCGTCCTCGAGGTACATGCGGCACAGGAGGTAGCCCGGGAACACCTTCTTCTGGACGACCTGCTTCTTGCCGCTCTTGATCTCCATGACGTCTTCCATCGGGATGACGACCTCGAAGACCTTGTCCTCGACGTTCATCGAGGAGATACGCGACATCAGGTTCGCCTTCACCTTGTTCTCGTAGCCGGCGTAGGTGTGGATGACGTACCAGTCGCCGGGACGCTCGTTCGGCGGGATCGAGGTCTCCTCGTAGAGCTCGACCTCCGAGGGGCCTTCCTCCTCGGTCGCCTCGGCCGCCGGCGTCACAGACGGGTCGTCGGCTGCGGACGTGGTGCGGTCCGCGGCCTCGTCCGGGTCGGGGTCGAGCCGGGGCAGCTCGTCGTTGTCGGCGCCCGAGGTGTCGGGCGCATCGTCTGGCTGCGGCGCGACGACGTCCGCGGCTTCCTGCGCCTGCGTTCGTTCCAGATCGGTCTCGGTCACGTCAGCCCTCGATGTCGTAGAGGAACAGCACGCCCTTGGCGAAGACGTAGTCCATCCCGAAGATGATCGCCGCGATGACGACGACGCTGACGAAGACGACGGTCGAGTACGCGACGACTTCCTTGCGGCTCGGCCACGCGACCTTCTTGAGCTCGCCGATGACCTCCTTGACGAAGTCCCGCGGCTTGGTACGCGGCCGGTTCGTCTGCGGGGTCGGAGCGGGGCGCGCGGCGTTCTTGCGCTGCTCCTGCTCCTTCTTCATGAGACGCTTGTACTGCCTGTTCACGAGAGCCCTTTCTCGATCCCCCCGGACGCGCTTCGTAAGGGTCGGTACCTGCAGGGGGGGACGAACGCTCAGATTAGCACGTCCGGCCTCGGGCGGCCCTGGGAGCGCGCTCTACGCCGGCTCGTCGTGGGCCTGGAGCAGCGGGGTCGAGCAGACCGGGCAGACGGGGGCCTCGTCCTGTGCCAGGTACACGGTCCTTTGACAGACCGTGCAGAAGTTCTCGGTGGCCACGCGTCCTCCAGTACGGGATAGGCAATTGGGCGGGGGCTATCGAGTAGAGGACGCGACGGACGCCGAGCTCGGAATCACCGGATGCGCGATGCCAGCCGTAGACGGCCTCTGGCTCAGCCCCCGCACGGAGAACTATACGCCGTTCGTCCCGTTCGTCCTGCGTCGGGCGCAGGGTTACGTGGCCCAATCTCGAACGTATTCCCCAGACGTCAGATCCCCACGCGAATCGACGTTTTGCAGGAGGCAACGGTGAAGAGACGAGTTTCCTTTGCGGCGGCCGCCGCAGCGCTCGCGGCCTCGCTCCTCGGGGGCGCCGTCACGGCGGCGCCCGCCCCGACGCGCATCCAGACCCTCGAGTACGTCGGTGGCGGGATCATGGCCGACGACGGTAAGCATGTGGTCGTCCGTGCCGGCGACCAGGTCGGCGCCGTCGTGTTCCGCGGCGGTCCCGAGCGGTTCGTGTCGATCGAGATCGAAGACACCCACGGTCTTCCAGTCACCGGCATCGTCTCCCAGCCGGGCGGGCGCGGGACCCACATCTGCGGCGCGACCGACGAGCCGTTGAAGGTGCGGCCCTACGAGAAGGTCACGGTGTTCCTCATGAACGGCGTGTGCGGAGACATGGGGGCATCGGTCGCGACCGCAGGCACGGTCACGGCCACCTTCGGCCGGGGCTAGCCCCGCAAGGCGTCGGCCGGCGCCACCCGTAGTCACCTTTGCGTATGGCCGCGCCCGTCGTCCCCCGGGATGCTGTCCCCCTGCCGGCGGACGAAGGGACAGCTGTGGGGACCCGGGCGCGTAGTGCTTCTTTCGTAGTGGTCGTCGTCGCGCTCGTGGGCGCGCTCGCCACGGCGTGGCCCGGGCGGGCCGGCGCGAGGCCGCTGGGGGCCGCCGAGCCCTCGGTTCAGAGGTGCCCGCT
>DASQEJ010000274.1:0-1728 GCA_035633715.1 Actinomycetota bacterium
CGCAAAGACCCAGATCGTCGCCATCGTCAGATCACCTTCGCTTCCTGGAGGAAGTCGGCGATGCGGCTCGCGCCCTCGCCCTCGTCCTGGATGACCTCGCCCGCCTTGCGCTCCTCGGCCGCGACGAGCTCGACGATCGTCTGCTTCACCGCGACGTCGTCGCCGGAGAGGCCGAGGTCGCCGAGCGACAGCGTCTCGACCGGCTTCTTCTTCGCCGCCATGATCCCCTTGAACGAGGCGTAGCGAGGCTCGTTCACGCCCGCGGTGACGGTGATGAGCGCGGGGAGCTCGCACTCGACGACGTGGTAGCCGTCGGCGGTCTGCCGGTTGATCTTCACCTTGCCGTCGGAGCACTCGATCGTCTTCGCGAACGTGACCTGGGGGAGGCCGAGGAGCTCGGCGAGAGTCGACGGCATCGTGCCGGTGTACCCGTCGGTCGACTCGACGCCGGCGATGACGAGGTCGGGCTGGGCGCGCCCGATCGCCGCGGCGAGGACCCGGGCGGTCACGAGGGCGTCCGCGCCCTGAAGCGCGTCGTCGCTCACGAGCACGCCCTTGTCGGCGCCCATCGAGAGCCCGCGCTTGATCGCGTCCATCGCGGCGGCCGGACCCATCGAGACGAGCGTGACGTCGCCGCCGAGCTGCTCTTTCAGCTGGAGGCCCGCCTCGACGCCGAACTCGTCACCCGGGTCGAGGACGCCCTGGATGCCCTCGCGCTTCAGCCGGTGGCCGTCCATCTCCGGCGGGATGTTCGGGTCGGGGATGTGTTTGACGCACACCACTATCTCCAACGGGACCTCCTAGGAGTCTGCTGGTGGCTCTGGGCGCGCGGCCCGGCCACGGGTGCTTGCTATTGCAAGCACCAAACATACCGCCTGCTACGGGGGGCTCAGGTAGTACGTGACGCCGTCGCGCTCCTCCACGACCCCGTTCCCGTCGTGCACGACCAGGTCGAGGTGCGCCACGATCTCGGACACCGCGAGGAACGTGTCGTAGCCCGTCACGTGCGGATAGACCTCCTGGGCGATGTCGTAGGGCGTCTTGCCCTCGGCGTCGAGCCGGCGGGCTACGGCGGCCTTCCGTTTGAGGTGGTGCTCGATCGTCGACTCGATCAGCCGCTGTGGGTCTTCGACGGGAGCGCCGTGGCCCGGGTAGGCGAGGGCGATCTCCATCGCCGCCATCCGTTCGAGCGACACGAGGTACTCCTCGAGCGACCGGCGCCGCGTGCCCGGCTCGTCCAGCGACGGCTCGAGCAACGGGTTAGGCGAGACGTCCGGGAGCAGCTGGTCACCGGCGAACATGGTCTTCGTGACGGGCTCGAAGTAGACGACGTGCCCGCCGGTGTGGCCCGGCATCAGAAGGGCCTGGAGCTCGAAGCTTCCGTCGTCGGTGGTGAACGTGAAGGTGTCGCCGTCCTTGACGGGGACGACCTCTTCGTGCGGAACCTTGGGGGCCGGGTCCTTCTTGCGCTGCTGGTCCATCTTGAACAACAGCTCGAGCGGCATGCCGGCCTCCATCAGGAGCCGCCCGACCTCGAACAGCATCTGGCGGTCGCGCACGCGGGCGATCTCGCGCTCGGGGAAGTACACGGTGGCGCCGGAGGCCTCCTGGAGGAACGGGACGAGCCCGTAGTGGTCGGGGTGCGCGTGCGTGACGAGGATGCGTTCGAGCGATTCGACGAAGTAGCCGGCGGCCGTGAGCGCGAGCACGAGCGCGTTCTGCGCGTCG
>DASQEJ010000275.1:0-3696 GCA_035633715.1 Actinomycetota bacterium
GATCTCGGGCGGGAAAAAGGGGGTCGCTTATCGCGGGGCGCGGGACGCCGGTCCAGCGGTCCGGGGCCTAGCCGTTTAGCGTCCTGGCATGACCTCACCGGATTCGATACCGGGGGCTTTCGCTGTCGGGGACAAGCCCGCAGTGCCCATGAAAGCCGACACGTGGTGGGGAGGCGACCTTCCGACCGAGCTAGTCGATCCGGACGCCCGCTGGCAGGAACTCGGAGTCGACACCATCCACGACCTGGAGAAGGAGGCGTCGCGCTGGACCGTCGACCCCCGCGTGCCCGCCGGCAAAGCGAAGCTGCTCGCCGTAGCGCGCAGTCTGTTCTGCCATAGCTACTTCACGTACGAGTACCTACTCGTGTCGACGGTGTGGGGTCTGTTCTCCCTCGAGGCTGGACTGCGGGACGTGCTCGGAGCATCCGAGAAGCGAAACCTGGTGGAGCTGGTCGACGAGGCACATCGAAGAGGTCTGGTGAGTGACGGGCAGCGAGAGATGCTTCACTTCGCCCGGCAATTTCGGAACAAGCTCGCGCACCCGAAGGAGCAGCAGGCGTTCACCGTCGGAGTCAGCGCCCCCATCCTGGAGATGATCCACGACGTCGTGGGCCAGATCTATCGAGGAGGCGAAGCGGAGCCGCCTGACGGCTCCAACGGCGGCGCAGTCTGAGAGGTCCTGAGCCCGGACCGGCCGGTACGTTCGGTACACGCGGTACGAGTGGTCCACACATGCACCGCATGGACCATCGTTGGGCCAGGCCGGCGTATGGGTGGAGCGGGGCTACTTGTCGCCCGTGTACCTCAGGATGTCGATCCCACGGTTGTAGTCCACCGCGTACAGGATCTCGTCGTTGATCCAGTAGGTCGCCGAGGTCGAGCCCGCCAGCGGCAGGAACCAGCCCACCTCTTTGATCTTCCCCTTCGAGTCCACGTCGAGGAAGCGCGTGCCGTGCTCGTACCAGGCCATGGCCACGAGGCCCCCGTTGCGGTACGTCGGGTGCGTGTCGAACCAGTGGCCGCAGAACAGGTCGGCGGCGGCGTCGCCCTCGGTCGGGTTGCCGTTGCGGACCGTGTACTTGTCGATCAGGTTGAACGTCTTCGTCTTCTTGACCTTGGTCGTGTCGTAGGTCATGAAGTAGGCGCCGTCCTCGCACTGGGGGCCGGTGCTCTCGCTGCCGACGAGCAGGAACTTGTCCTTGCCCTCGCGGGGCCACATGTTGCCGTGCATGTACTGGCCGTCGGGAGCGGCGCCGACTGCGAGCAGCTTCGGCTTGACCGGGTTCTTGCGGGCGTCGAGGTACATCATCGGCGTGCTCGAGGTGACGACCAGGCCCGGTGCGACCTCGGTGACGTCGTGGCTGCCGGTGGCGGGCATGCCCTCGCCCCAGTTCCCGACGATCTTCGGCGTCGTGGGGTCACGCAGGTCGGCGATGAGGCCCTCGGAGCCGTACGCCCACTTGCAGTCGTGCAGACAGGTCCACGTGTGCTGCTCGGCGCCGTCGACCTGGCCGAGGATCACCGGGTTCGACTTGTCCTCGACGTCGATCACGTAGAGCGTGTCCGGGTAGGTCCCGACCAGCAGGACCTTGCCGTTCGTGTCGACGTCCTCCTCGGCGTAGTACGGCTGCTGAGGAAGCGGGAGGAAGCCCATGCGCTGCGGCGACTCGGGCTGGGAGATGTCGTAGATCGTCAGGTCACGCGAGGTCGTGATGTACATGTAGTCGCCGACGAAGTTGGCGCCGGCGCTGTCGATCGCGAGCGGCATGTTCGTCACCCACTCGACGTTCTCGGTCGCGAAGTGGGGGCCGGGGCCCGCCGCCTCGAAGTCGGTGCCGGCCTGGGCGGTGGGGGCCGCGAGGATCGCGATCGCGGCTGCGAGGGAGATGAGCGTCTTCTTCATGGGCTTTGGGTTCGCCGGGGCCGGGCCGGGTCCTGCTACTTGTCCACCCACCGGAGGATGTCGATCCCTCGGGCGAGGTCGATCCCGTAGACGATCTCGTCGTTCAGCCAGTAGGAGGCCATCGTCGTCCCGCCGTACGGGAGGAAGTAGCCGGCCTGGCTGATCTTGCCCTTGGGCGAGACCTCGAGGAAGCGGGTGCCGTGGTCGTACGAGCCGACCGCCACGATGCCCCCGTTGTGGAAGTCCGGGTGGTGCTCGAACCAGTGGGCCGAGCAGCCGGAGGCCTGGACGGCCGGGTTCCCGTCGGCGTAGGCGCCGTTGTCGAGCTGGAAGATGTCGACCATCCGGAACGTCTTGGTCTTGCGGTACTTCGACGCGTCCCACGTCATGAACGCCCCGTTGTCGCCGCTGCAGCGGCCCTGGAAGTTCGTCTCGCTCGAGACCATGAAGAACCTGTCCTTCGCGGCGCGCGGCCAGGTGTTGGAGTGGACGCCGCCGGTGATCCCCGCGTCGTCGCCGATGGCGAGGACCTTCGGGTGGATCGGGTCCTTGCGGGCGTCGAGCAGCATGAGCGGCCGCGACGACGTGAGCACGAGCCCCGGCGCCACCTCGGTGACGTCGTGGGCGCTGGAGGCCGGCATGCCCTCCTGCCAGTCCCCCACGACCTTTGCGTTCACGGGGTCGCGCAGGTCGACGATCGCGCCGCTCGACCCGTAGAGGTACTTGCACTTGAGGATGCAGCTCATCGTGTGCTCGCCGGCCCCCTCGATCGTCGTGATCGCCGTGGGGTTCCCCTTGTCTTCGACGTCCCAGATGTGGAGGTTGGCCTGCGGCAGCGTCTCGGAGAAGACCAGCACGGAGCCGTTCGTGGAGACGTCCTCGTTCTCGAACTTGAAGCCGAACGGGGTCGTGCTCATGAGGGCCGGGTTCAGCGGGTCGGAGACGTCGTAGATCGAGAACGCGCGCCAGCTCGTGACGTAGAGGTACTTGCCGACGATCTTGGCCCCCGTGGCGGTGCCGACGTCGAACGGCACCTCCTTCACCCACTCGACGTTGTCGGAGGCGAAGCCGCCGGCGGTGGGCGCGGCCGACGCAGGCGCAAGCGCAGCAGCGGCGACGACGGTTGCAGCCAGCGCGACGAGAAGCTTCTTCACGGTTTCTCCTTCGGAGGGGGGCCTGACGTGTAGTTCGCCCGCCTCCGCGGCGTTCCTGCCCTAGCGCCGGCGACGAACGAACTGGACGCGCACGTTGCGCTGGCGGCTCAGCGAGAGCCAGCCGTAGGCGAGCGACGTCATGGCCGCCCCCGTCCCGAGCGTGGCCCACGGGGGCACCTCGGACCGGCGACGGTCGCTCATCCCGATCTCCTCCTCGGCCAGAGCCTCGCGGTGGTCGATCGTCGCGCCGACGTACGCGAGTTGCGGCTGCTGCTGCTCCTGGTGGGCCATCGCGCCCTGGGCCTGTGCCTGGGACTGCGACTGCGCCTGGCCCTGGGCGCCGGGAGCGATCTCGACGATCGGCGGGGGGGCCGGGGGCAACAGCGGCGGGAGCACGAGCCCGAACGTGACGACCGGGTCGACGGGCAGGATGGGCTCGTCGGGGACCTTCTCCTCGAGGCACGAGATGCGGGTCGTCACGGAATCCAAAGTCCCCGTCGCATCGGTCGCCGCCAGCTCGACCGCGACCGTCTTGCCCTGAAGGCGGTCCGGGCAGCGGTACGAGACCTCGAAGTCGAGGACGTTCGGCTTCTGCTGGACCACCGCCGGATAGGTCGCGGGCGTGACGCCGGTGACGAC
>DASQEJ010000276.1:0-5942 GCA_035633715.1 Actinomycetota bacterium
CCGGGCCTTCCGTAGTCCTGCGACCCTAGTTGTTCGCCGGGCCGGAAGAGACCAGCTCGAGGAGCGAGCCCACGTCGTCCTCGTCGGCGTTCTTGGCGATGTCGCCGATGCTCACGATCCCGATCAGGTCGTGGCCGTCGATCACCGGCAGCCGGCGGACCTGGTGGTCGGCCATCGTCTTGATCGCGAGGCCGATCGAGTCGTCGGCGCCGATCGTGACCGGCTTGCCCTGGCCCAGCTCGCCCGCCTTGACCTCGGACGGGTCCCGGCCCTCGGCGATCACCTTCACGACGATGTCGCGGTCGGTGAGCATGCCCTTCAGGCGGTTGTCCTCACCGCAGATCGGCATGGCGCCGATGTCGCTCTTCGACATCATCTTGGCGGCGTCGAGGATGGAGTCGTTCTCGCCGATGCACTCGGCCGACTGCGTCATGATCTCGCGCGCTGTCTTCGCCATCGAAATACCTCCTCGTATAGGCGGTTTCGTCCCTTCCTACCCGGGGCCCCCGACGCGAAAACGAGGGCCAGAATGGGCACGCACCCCCACCCGGCAGGAGGGGCTTGGATTGCGTAGAATGCTCACGGGCGCACCTTTCTGGGGGATATGCGGCATGGACTTTGCGGCGAGCAACGACACGGGCACCAGCCACACGTTCGAGCAGCAGTGGCCTGACCTCGCACGGCGTCTGGACACGATGCTTGCGGGGAAACGCGTCCCCGCCCACAAGCGCGACGACATCGTCCAAGAGACCGGGCTGAGGCTCTTCCGCATGTGGGATCAGGTCGATCCCGAGCGCCCGCTGTGGGCCCTCGTCGTCACGATCGCCCTCAACCTTTTGCGCGACGAGGCTCGCAAGCGTCCCGAGCGCGAGGTCCTCGGCCTCGTGCCGGACCGCGCCGCGGACCAAGACGTCGAACGCGCGGGCCTTGCCCGTCTCGAGTGGCGGCGCGTGCAGCACGCGATGTCGCAGCTGAGCCCCGACCACCGTTCGATCCTCATGGCCGAGCTCGGCGACGAGTACGCCACGTCCGACCGCGGACCGAACGCTACGAAGATGCTGAGGATGCGAGCGCGTCGTCGTCTCAGCGCGCTGCTCGACGTCGCGTCCGCGAGCGGAGTCGCGATCACCGTTCGGGTGCGCCGGCTGTTCGACATCGAGCGCCACGTCATCGCGATCCGCGGGCTCATGTCGTCGACCGAGAACATGGCTGCGCCCGCTGCCGCGGGCTTCCTCTCGGCCGTCGCGCTGTTCGCCGCCACGGCAGGCCCCCTCGCCGGAGAGGCGGGCGCCGGCGTCCTGCAGGAGCGCGTCCGTCCTGGCGCAAGCCGCCTGCTCGCCGCCTCGCAGGCGTCGGCCACGACGGGGGCCGCCGGCTACGACCTCCACTCCGAGCGCGCTGCGGCGCCGGACCCCGACTTCTCGGGCGAGCGGACGACGGATCTCGACGGCGTCGAGATCACGACCGGCTCGGGCGACGCGGAGACGAAGAACAAGCCGTTCCGCGCCGGCACGGGTGATCACTTCATCGAGGGCGGCGCCGAGGTCGGCGTCGGCGGGATGGGCGTCCGCGTCGGGGATCGCGGGGGCCAGACTCCGGCATGCCTCTCCCCCGGCTCCGAAGGCATGTATCCCCCCAGCGGCTACATCTGCAGCGACGGCGAGAGCAGCCAGAACGGCGTGCACGCGGACCTGACCGTCGGCTCCGACGAGAACAGCGTGGAGGTCGCGGTAGACGTCGAGTGACGTCTACCGGTCGTCTACTCGCAGCCCGACACGGTCTCGCCGTTCGAGCACGCGTCGGTCCCCTCTCCACCGTCGATCGTGTCGGCGCCTTCGCCCCCGTCGACCGTGTCGTTCCCTAGGCCCCCGTGTAGGAGATCGTCTTCGCCGCGACCCTCGACTAAGTCGTCGCCCCAGCTGCCCTCGAAGTAGTTCGGCGCCTCGTCCCCGCGCAAGACGTCGCCCGCGATCGAGCCGACGACCCCCTCGATGCCGGCAAGCGTCCCCGAGCTGTCGTTCTGTGAGAACGTCCCGGCCTCGAGATCCACCTCGACGGGGAACCCGCCGCGGAACTCGGCGGTGTCGGCGCCGGCCCCGCCCTCGACGGTGTTGGTCGTCCCGCCCGCGCCGATGACGTCGTCCCCGCCGCGCCCGTCCACGACGACGTCCGATCCGGTGGCGTCGAAGACGTTCGGCCCGTCGTCGCCGTACAGCTCGACGGTCGCGTTGCCGTAGACCCTGACGTCCTCGATCTCCGACAACGGCAGGGGCTCGCCGCCCACCGAGCTCGCGCCGGCGAGGTCGATCGCGACCGCCTTCGAACCGCTCGGGTGCAGGCTGAGAAAGAGCCAGTCGCGTCCCGCGCCGCCCTCGAAGTCGCTCCCGATCGGGTCGCGGGGCAAGCCCGGGGAGAGCTCGTTCGTCAGGACGTCGTCGTCGGGCCCGCCGCCCACGAGGTCGTTTCCGGGGGCGGCCATGACGTAGTCGTCTCCCGCGCCGCCGTCGACCTCGTCGTCGCCCTGGTTGCCCTCGATCTCGTCGGGCCCGCCTCCGCCCATCAGGCGGTCGTCGCCCGCGCCGCCGGCGATGCGGTTCGCGTCTTCGTCACCGATCACGACGTCGTCGCCCTCGGTCGCGATCACGTAGGGGATGCCCTCGATCGCGTCGCGGCCCTCACCGGCGCCGGACGCGATCCCGCGCGAGAGGTCTACGCGGACGCCGGCTGGGTCGTCGAAGATCACGCGGCTGAAGAGACCGCCGCGCATGACGTCGTCACCGGCGCCGCCCTCGAACGTTCCTTCGCCCGTCATGACGTCGTCGTCGGGCCCCCCGATCATCGAGCCGACCCCTTCGCCGGTGTCGAGCCGGTCGTCCCCGAAGCCGCCGTACATCGTCACGCACTCGGTGCCGGGGGCCGCGACCAGACGATCGTCGCCTCCCCCGCCCCGCAGCGCCCAGACCCCGTCGCAGTTCCCGCCCTTGCCGCCGCCCACGAGGAGGTCGCGCCCGGCGCCGCCCCCGGAAAGCTCGAACTGGCCGGGGCGGCCCGACTCGATGCGGTCGTCCCCGTCACCGCCGAACAGGCGGTCGTCTCCGGCGCCGCCACAGATGCGGTCGTTCCCGCCGTTGCCCTTCACCTCGTCCTCGCCACCGCGCGCCACGATCACGTCGGCCCCCGGCGTCCCCGAGATCCGGTCGTCGCGCGCCGAGCCGACGATCGTGGCGCGGCGTCCGAAGCACGTCGGCGGCGCGGCCGAGGCGACGTTGGACGAAGCGAGGAGCAGGGTCGTGACGGCGGCGGCGAGAAGCGACTTCATTCTCGTCCGACCGCCGAGCGCCCCGGCTGGTTCCCTAAGGCTCGAGAAGTGGCGGGGTCAGGTCGGGGTGGGCTTCTGCGAGCCAGGCCTGCTCCGCGCGGCCCATAGGTGTCGCCGACTCCTCGCCGCACCACATCTCGCGCATGATCGCTTGCCAGTTGTTCGTCGCCTGAAGGCGTCCGAGCAGCGACGCGACGCCGAACGACATGCGGTTGACGGTGATGATCACACCGGGCACGCCCACCTTGCGCAAGGTCTGGAACGCGCTGCTGCGCGGGTCGAAGCCGGCCGCGGCGATCTTCTGGACCATCTCGGCCGTGATCTTGAACTGCCGGTCCTCCAGCACGGGAGCGTTCAGCATCTTCAGGTGCTCCCACACCGCGTCGACCTCGGGCGTCTTCGGGTTCAGTATCCCGACGCCCTCGAGGGCCGCGCGCCCGCGCTCCTTGTCGTCGTCGATCAGAGCGCGGACGATCTCGAGCAGCAGCATCAGCGTGCCGGGATCGAGGGCGCGCACGAGGCCGTAGTCGAGGAACGCGACCTTGCCGTCCGGCAGCAGGAGGTAGTTGCCGGGGTGCGGGTCGGCCGAGAACAACAGGAACCGGTTGAAGCTCCCGTAGAAGAAGCGGAACAGCACCTCCGCGAGGTGGTCGCGCCTCTTCTGGTCCCACGCGAACGCGTTCGGGAAGGGCTCGCCGTCGACGAACTCCTGCACGATCACGCGCGTGCGGCAGTACTCGGGGTACACCTTCGGGACGACGATGTAAGGGTGGCCGTCGAACAGCTCGGCGAACTTCGCCTGGTTCGTCGCCTCGCGGCGGTAGTCGAGCTCCTCCATCACGCGGTCGCGGACCTCGTTCGCCACTTCCTTCGGGTCGACGTTGGGCGCGATCGCGACCGACAGCTTCGTCATCGCGGAGATGTTCTTGAGGTCCGAGCGCACCGCCTCGTCGACCCCCGGGTACTGCACCTTGACCGCGACCTCCTCGCCGGAGTGAAGGCGAGCGCGGTGCACCTGGCCGATCGACGCGGCCGCGATCGCCTCGTCGCCGAACTCGGCGAAGAGCTCGTGCGGGCCCTTGCCGAACTCGTCCTTGATCACGGCCTTCGACGCCTCGGGGTCCATCGGCGGCGCCGAGTTCTGCAGCATCGTCAGCGCGTCCTTGTACGTCTCGAGGTACTCGCCGGGGGCCGAGAACTCGTAGAACGACGCGAGCTGGCCGACCTTCATCGCCGCGCCCTTCATCTCGCCGAGCATCTCGACGAGCTGCTGCGCGGTCTTCTGGTGGAATCCGTCGAGGAACTCCTGCGACCGCTCCGGCGCGGCGAACGCGCGGGCCCGGGTCCCGAGGAACCTCAGCGCGGACTTGCCCGTCTGGCCGGCGAGCTTCGCGCCCCGCTGCGCCCAGCCGGTGGGGACGGGGCCTCGCTTGTCGTCGGGCATCACGGCTACTCTAGTTCGGTGACCCGGCGACGGTTTTCCCTGGTGGCGGCGCTCGCCACGGCCGTCCTCGTCGCCTCGGCCCCGGCGGCCCCCGCGGTGCTCGACGCCCCCGTGACCGCCCAGCAGAGCCAGGACGTCGGGCCTTTCACGAAGGACGGCGCGATGCCTCACGTCGTGCGGCTCGCCCGGCGCATCGGCGTGCGCGTCCGCGGCACTGTCGGTGAGCGCAAGGGGGCCCGCTACGTCGCCGGCCGTTTTCGCGCCATGGGCTACTCGGTCAACGTCCAGAAGTTCCCCGTCGACGGCCGCACCTCGAGAAACGTCGTCGCGTGGTGGCCCGGCGCCCGCCGCTACCCCGTCGTCATCGGCGGCCACATGGACACCGTCGCCGGCTCTCCCGGCGCGAACGACAACGCGTCGGGCGTCGCGGTCGTGCTCGAGATAGCGCGGCTGGTCGCGGGGACGCCGAAGGCGGGCTTCGTGAGGTTCGTCGCGTTCGGCTCCGAGGAGTACGGCGCCAACGGGCTCCACCACGTCGGGTCACAGGTGTTCGTGAACCGGCTGAAGAAGGAGGGCCGGCGCAGGCTCGCGGGGATGATCTCGGTCGACATGATCGCGGACGGGCGGCCGTTGATCGTCGCCACGGCTGGAATCGGTCCCCCCGCGATCGCCGACCGGTTCGCCGCTATCGCGCGCGCCCGCGACATCGGCGTCGACCGGCAGACGACGTGCGACTGCTCCGACAACGGCCCGTTCGAGCGCGCCGGGATCACGGCGGCGTTCCTGTGGAGCGGATCCGAGCCGAACTACCACGACGACTCCGACAAGGTGAGGAACATGAAGCCCCAGGACCTCGTCAGGACGGGCCGGGCCGTGCGGTACTTCGTGAAGAAGCTCGACGTCCGGATGTTGCGCGGCTTCCGCCGGAGCTGACCGGGAGGTACCCTCCGAGCAAGGCGAGCGCGGTTATCGGAAGGGAGTGGCTGTGGCGACTGGGACCGTGACGGTGCGAGGCGAAGCCCTCGTCCCGGGGGAGCCCGACGAGGCTCACGTCTTCCTCGAGATCAAAGCCGTCGAGAAATCGCCGCAGAAGGCGATGGCCGACACGTCGGAGCGCAGCGACAGACTCCGCGGGATCTTCGAGGAGCTCGACATCCACGCCCTCGCCCGGGCGACTTC
>DASQEJ010000277.1:0-5558 GCA_035633715.1 Actinomycetota bacterium
GCGCCCCGCAGCGCACGCATCCGCTTCTGTTGATTTGTAGACATAGCGACAAGCATCCTTGTAGAGGTGGAGACTCGTCTATTAGTCCCCTGCCGCCGAGGCCGCCGTCTAGAGGCCGCAGGCCCGGTACAGGGCGCGGACCTCTTCGAGGCTCAGCTTGCGAAACGTACCCGGCTTCAGGCGTCCGAGGTGCAGCGGGCCGAGCGTCGTCCGCACCAGCCGCTTCACGGGGTGTCCCACCGCCTCGCACATCCGGCGGACCTGACGGTTGCGGCCCTCCGTGATCGTGATCTCTAGCAGGGTCCCGCCCGGCGTCGACTCGACCGACGACACCTTCGCCCGCTTGGTCATCCCGTCCTCGAGCTCGACACCGGCGATCAGCTGCTTGATGGCCCGGCTCCCCGCGGTCCCCTTCACCTCGGCCAGGTAGGTCTTCGGGACCTCGTAGCGGGGGTGGGTCAGCCGGTGCGTGAGCTCGCCGTCGTTCGTGACGACGAGGAGGCCCTCGCTGTCGGTGTCGAGCCTCCCTACCGGCCAGATCCGGCCCGGGAGGTCGACGAGCTCGAGCACCGTCGGCCGGCCCTCGGGGTCCGACACGGTGCTGACGACGCCGACGGGCTTGTTGAGCATGTAGTGGACGAGGTGCTGCTCGAGGGGGACGCGCGAACCATCGACTTCTACTTCATCCTTATCCGGGTCGACGCGGGCCCCCAGCTTCGCCCGGCGGCCGTTGACCTTCACCCTTCCGGCGGCGATCAGCTCTTCCATCGCGCGGCGAGAGCCGAGCCCGGCGTGCGCCAGGACCTTCTGTAGACGCTCCCCCTCCCCCTCGGCCACGACGCCCCTCAGGCGTTCGGGGAGAGCTTCGCCTCCATGTCCTCGACGGCCTCCGCGTCGGGCATGAAGTCGGTGAGCGGCGGGAGCTCGTCGACGGAGCGAAGCCCCATCCGCTCGAGGAACTCGTCGGAGACCTCGAACAGGTTCGCGGCCCCCGGCCCCCCCGGGCCCGAGGCCTCGATCAGCCCCCGCTGGACGAGCGTCTTCACGACGCCGTCGGAGTCTACCCCGCGGATCTCTGCGATCTCCGACCGGGAGATCGGGCCCTTGTAGGCGACGATCGCCAGGACCTCGAGCGAGGCGCCGCTGAGCCGTGCGTGCCGGTGGCCGGTGACGAACCGCTCGAGCCACGGCGCGCACTCGGGGTCTGTGTAGAGGCGCCAGCCGGGAGCGGACTCGCGCAGGACGAACCCGCGACCCTCGCTCTCGTAGGACGCGGCCAGATCGCGTAAGACTGACTCGACTTCTGCCCGAGGAACTTCGAGGACCTCGCCCATCTGCGAAGCGGGGACGGGCTCGTCGGCGAGCAGGAGGATCGCCTCGACGATCTTCCTCGTGCCCGGCGCAGCCTCGGGTACGTCGTTCATCTGCCGGCCTCCCTCAGGTCGATCACGTACTCGTCGGCGTCGGCTAAGACCTCGTCGGCCTCGGCCTCACCGGTCCAGGTAGCGCGGATGTCGCCGAAGCGGTCGACCTGGACGAGGTCCACGGCGCCGGCCTTGAAGAGCTCGAGCAGGGCGAGGAACCGCACGACGACGTCGATCCTCTCGGCGGCGTCCGAGCACAGCTCCCTGAACGCAGCCGGCGTCTCACGCCCCCGCAGGAACGCGGCCACCTCGACGATCGCGTCGCGGACGGTCGCGCGGATCGGCGAGACGTGCGACACGTCGACCTCGGGCTCCGGCCGGGGAGCGAGGGCCGCGGCGGCGAGAGCGCCGAGCCGTTCCGGCGTCGTCTTCAGGACCATCTTGGGGGCGAGGTCGACGAACGCTTCCTCGAGGCCGGCCGACCGTCCATGCGCGGAGGCGCCGGCTTCGAGCCCCCGCGCCAGCCAGGCCCCCGCCTCCCGGAACGTCGAGCACTCGACGAGGCGGGCGAGCAGCAGGTCCCGCTCCTCGAGCAGATGCGTCTCTTCCTCGTCGCCCCTGCGGCCGGGCAGGAGCCGGGCCGACTTCAGCTCGAGGAGCGTGGCGGCCACCACGAGGAAGCCGGTGGCGGTCTCGAGGTCGGGGTGTTCGAGGCCCGAGATCGCGGCGAGGTACTCCTCGGTGATCTGCGCCAGCGAGACGTCGTAGATGTCGACCCTCTGCCGTGTGATCAGGTGGAGGAGGAGGTCGATCGGGCCTTCGAAGACCTTGAGCTTCACCTCGTACGCCACGTACCGTCCTCTTCGTCGATCGATATGTCGATTTGTCGACAATGCGGCTGCCCGCTGCCCCGTCAGCCTATCCGCCGGGGCGCCGGCGGAGCGGGGTTTCCGGCGTCAGCCGGGCAGGAGCCCGGTGCGCTCGCGCACGACCTTCATGGTGGTCTCGGCCTCGGCGGCCGCCCGCTCGGCCCCCCGGCGCAGGATCCCCTCCATCTCGGCCGGATCCCCCACCAGGGCCTCGTAGTGCTCGCGGATCGGGCGGAGGTGCTCGACGACCGCGTCGGCCAGCGCCTTCTTGAAGTCGCCGTAGCCGGACGACGCGAACCGCTCCTCGAGCGCCGGCACCGGGGTGCCCTCGACGAGCGAGAAGATCGTGAGCAGGTTCGTGAGCGCGGGCTTGTCGTCCGCGGCCCTCACCTCACGGCCGGAGTCCGTGACCGCGGACTTGATCTTCTTCGCGACGACGTTGTCAGGCTCGACGAGGCCGATGTAGGAGGGGGGCCGCGCCGCCGACTTGCTCATCTTCTGAGTCGGGTCGTCGAGGGCCATGATGCGCGCCCCCGTCTTCGGGATGAGCGGCTCCGGCAGCGTGAACGTCTGCCCCAACAGAGCGTTGAACCGGGCGCCGATGTCCCTCATGAGCTCGATGTGCTGCCTCTGGTCCTCGCCCACCGGGACGCCGTTCGCCTGGTACAGGAGGACGTCCGCCGCCTGGAGCACCGGATAGGTGAGGAGCCCCACGCCGACGGACTCCGACTCGCCCTTCGACTTCTCCTTGAACTGGATCATCCGGCGGAGCTCCCCCATCCGGGCCACGCAGTTGAAGACCCATGCGAGCTCCGAGTGGGCCGGGACGTGGGACTGGACGAAGAGGACCGAGCGGTCGGGGTCGACGCCGCACGCGACGATCTCGGCCGCCTTCGCGAGCGTGTTGCGGCGCAGGGCGGCGGGGTCCCACGGCTGCGTCATCGCGTGGAGGTCCACCACGCAGTAGAAGGCCTCGGCCTGCTCCTGCTGGGCCACCCAGTTCCGGATCGCCCCGAGGTAGTTGCCTATGTGGGCCTCGCCCGTGGGCTGGATACCGCTGAAGACCCGCCCGGCGGGCCACTCACTCAAGTTCTGGTTCAGGGTTACCCCTCCCCGGGTCGGTCAAGGCCGGCTGCACCCGTACAATACCGCCGTGGACATCGGGCTGATCGGGCTGTTGCGCATCGATCCCTTGGCCTTCTTCCTGCTCGCCGGCTCGCTCGTCGGCGCGCTGGGCCTCCACGAGTACGCCCACGCCCTCGCGGCCGACCTCCAGGGCGACCGCCTGCCCCGGGCCATGGGCCGCTTGACGCCGAACCCGATCCGTCACCTCGACCCGCTCGGGACGATCTGCATCCTGCTCGTCGGCTTCGGCTGGGGAAAGCCGGTCGAGTTCCGCCCCCAGGCGCTGTCGTCGAAGAGGTTCGGGGCCGCGATCGTCGCCCTCGCCGGTCCGATGATGAACCTCGCCCTGGCGCTCGTCGCGGCCTTCATCTTCGTTCCGCTGTGCCAGAACGACGCGCTGTGCAGCATCGCGATGGACGAGCCGTTCAGCGCCGAGAGCCCCGTCGTGAAGTTCGCCGGAGCGTTCATGGCGATCAACCTGCTGCTCGCGATCTTCAACCTCGTCCCGCTGCCCCCGCTCGACGGATCGCGGCTCCTGACGATCTTCCTGCCGCCGAGCAAGCAGAAGGTCATCTTCTTCCTCGACCGCTACGGGTTCCTGATCCTGCTCGGGCTCGTCTTCTTCGGCGGGTTCACCGTCCTCGAGCCCGTGATCCTCGCAGTCGAGGGAGTGCTGCTGGACATCGCGGGAGGCTGAAGCTCCGCTTTAGCCTTTCTCCTCCTGGAGCCGGCGCAGCAGGATCGAGTCCTCTCCCCTCGCCTCGAAGTCCTCGAGCACGTAGGACAGGGCGGTCCGGACGACCTTCCCGCGATCGGCGCCGACACCGTGGTCGGACCGAAGCGTGAGCCGGGCCATGTCGAGCGCGGTGAGGTCGGCGTTCGTGCAGTAGAACGTGACCTTCGTCTCGTGGCGGGGCGCCTTGCGAGCTGCAGCCGCCGGCTCGGCGACTTGTAGATTTGTCGACTTCTCTCCTTGGCTACGAGGAGACTTGTCTTCCCTTTCGGCCGCGGCTCCCCTCCTGGGGGACCCGGTCGGCCTGAAGAGCTCGTCAGCTCCCGGCAGGCTGGCGCGTCGAGACACGGCTGATCACCTCCTTGGCGAGGGCCCGGTACGAAGCCGAACCCGTGGACGTCGGCGCGTAGTGAAGGATCGGCTCCCCCGCCACCGGCGCCTCGGCGAACCTGATGGTCTTTTTGATGACGGTCTCGAACAGCGATTCCCCGAACGCCTCCCGGACCCGCTCGAGGACCTCCCGCGCGTGGAGGGTCCGCCCGTCGAACATCGTCGGGAGGATTCCATCGATCTCCAGTTGAGGGTTAAGCCTGTCCCTCACCCGCTCGATCGAGTCCATCAGCAGGCCCATCCCCCGCAGCGCGTAGTACTCGCACTCGAGCGGGATGATCACGCCGTCGGCCGCGGTCAGGGCGTTGATCGTCAGGAGACCCAGCGACGGCGGGCAGTCGACGAGGATGAAGTCGTAGCTGCGGCGGAGCGGAGCGAGCGCCCGGGACAGCGATTGCTCGCGGGCGACCTCCTGAACCAGCATGAGCTCGGCAGCCGAGAGGTCGATGTTCGACGGCAGGAGGTCTAGCCCCTCGACCGAGGTCTGGATCACGACGTCCTCGCTGGCGCAGGACCGGTCGAGCAGCGCGTTGTAGACGGAGAGCTCGAGGGCGCCCGGCTCGATGCCCAACCCGAGGGCGCAGCCCCCCTGTGGGTCGAAGTCGACGACGAGGACCCTCTGCCCCACCTCCGCGAGCGCGGCGCCGAGGCTGATCGTCGTCGTGGTCTTGCCGACGCCGCCCTTCTGGTTCGCCATCGCGATCACGCGGGCCGAGCGCCGGGGGGCCGGGGCCCAGGGGCGGCTCGGCTCGGGCGTGCCGGGATCGGCGCTCCCGTTGGAGGCGTTGCCGGGCCCGCCGGCGTCCGGAAGCGTCACCTGAACGGGCGCGGCCGTTGCTGCCGTGCCGGCGTCGGTCGTTCCCGTGGTCTCCGCGGCCGGGCCGTCACGTTCGACGGTGTGGACGTCTCCCTCCATCGCTCCCCTCTCCGCTGCCGCGTCGTCATGGCAACTTGTCGACAAGTCGTCTTGTAGGGGTGTGGACGATATCCCGCGCCCGAGGCGCGGCACAAGAGGCAGTTCAGGCTCTAAGGCGAGATCTCCCGCACGAACGACTCCCCCGCCGGCGGCGGGTCCAC
>DASQEJ010000278.1:0-10766 GCA_035633715.1 Actinomycetota bacterium
TGCAGCGCATCAAGCGCAAGCTCCAGCGGCACCTCGACTCACGCGACCAAGTCGCCTAGCTCACACCTTTCCTCCGGCACGGCAGTAGCCTGGCGCGATGGATAGCAGCGCGCTCGTGCACCACGACGATCCGGAGCTCAACCGTCCCGTCCTGATCGCCGCGTTCCGCGGGTGGAACGACGCCGGCGACGCCGCCACGTTCGCGGCCGAGCACCTGCAACGCGTGTGGGGCGGCAAGCGACTCGCGTCGATCGATCCCGAGACGTTCTTCGACTTCCAGGACACGCGCCCACAGGTCGAGCTCGTCGACGGGGTCACGCGCAAGATCACCTGGCCCGAGAACGCGTTCAGCGCCGCGCGCCTCGGCGGCGCGCCGCACGACGTGATCGTGCTCGTCGGGACCGAGCCGAACCTCCGCTGGAAGACGTTCGCGCGGCTCGTCGTGTCGCTCGCGCAGAAGCACCACGTCCAGCTCGTGATCACGCTCGGGGCGTTGCTGGCCGACGTGCCGCACTCTCGCCCGGTGCCGATCACCGGGACCGCCGTCGACCAAGAGCTCATCGACCGCCTCGGGCTCCAGCGGTCGCGCTACGAGGGCCCGACGGGGATCGTCGGCGTCCTCCACGACTCGCTCGCGGAGGCCGGGATCTCGTCGGCGAGCCTGTGGGCCGCGGTCCCCCACTACCTCGCGGTGACGCCGAACCCGAAGGCCGCGCTCGCGCTCGTCCACAAGGCCGTCGGGCTCGTCGGGTGGCCCGCCGGCGTCGACGACCTCGAGCGCGCGTCCGCGACGTACGAGGAGAGGGTGTCCGAGATGGTGTCGTCGGACGAGGACGTGACCGCGTACGTGAAGCTCCTCGAGGACCGGACCGACGAGCGCACGCGGGACTCGCTAGAGGAGATGGAGCTGCCGACGGGCGACGC
The DNA here is from genome assembly GCA_035633715.1 of Actinomycetota bacterium. Lineage (GTDB taxonomy): Bacteria > Actinomycetota > CADDZG01 > CADDZG01 > WHSQ01 > JALZEG01. The sequence goes on from DASQEJ010000278.1 coordinate 925, forward strand.
GCTGGCGGCGGAGCTCGAGACGTTCCTGCGCAACCGCGGCGACGAGTAGGGCGCGCCTCGCAGGCATCGTCGAGGAAACGGCGGGCTAGAGGCCCGGCCAGTCCCTCTTCTTCTCCTCGATAACCGGCCAGTCGCTCTTGGGCTCCTCGGTAGCTCCGCCCAGGACGTCCGAGAGGTCCTTCTTCGCCGAGATGTCGCCGGCCGCCGAGAGGAGGTCTTCGAGCTTCGCCCGCGGCTTGCCCTCGAGCCGGATCCGAAGCGCAACGAGGACGTCGGCGTGCTCTGCGCTGAGGCCCGGCCCCCGGTCGATCTCGCCGAGCACCTGCGCCGCGTCCGCGATCAGCTTGCGGTCCTGCTTCGCCTGGTCGCGTAGCTTCGCGAGCTCGTCGTCGGTCATCCCTTGAATGCTAGCCGCGCGGCCTCTTCCTTCTGCCGCAGGTACGTGCCGCGGCCCCACAACGACGCGGAGAACACGATCACGGCGCCGATCACGAGCTCGGGCGGGAACGACTCGAAGGAGGACTCGAGGGCGTAGCCGATGAGCGCGCACGACGGCCACGTGAGGATCCAGGCGGTCACGACCTGCTGAGCGACGCCCCACCTGACCGCGGAGAGGCGCTCCGTCGCGCCGACGCCCATGATCGCTGAGCCGATCGCGTGCGTCGTCGACACCGGGATCCCGACCTGCGCGGCGCCGAAGATCACGGCGGCCGCGCCGGTCTCGGCCGCGAAGCCGTGGACGGGCTCGAGCTTCGTCAGCCGGAGCCCGATCGTCTTCACGACGCGCCAGCCGCCCACCATCGTGCCGAGGCCCATCACGATGGCCGCCGAGATGATGATCCAGAACGCGATGTCGAACTCCTCGGGGGCCGAGGCCCCCGTGCCGGCCTCGTTCAGCGCGATGGCGAGGGCGATGATGCCCATCGTCTTCTGCGCGTCGTTCGCGCCGTGGCTGAACGCCATGAACGCGGCCGAGCCGATCTGGGCCTTGCCGAAGAACCTCCTGACGACGGTCGGCCGCGTCTTCGCGAACCCCCAGTAGATCGCGACCATCAGCAGCAGGGCGACGAAGAAACCGCCGACCGGCGACGTCACGAGCCCGATCAGGGCCTTGCGGGTGCCCTCCCACTCGAGTGCGGGCGTCCCTCCGGCGGCGTAGCCCGCGCCGAGAAGCCCGGCCACGAGCGCGTGCGACTCGCTCGACGGCAGGCCGAAGTACTGGGCCCCGAGCGCCCACACGGTCGCGGCGAGCACGGCCGCCTCGATCGTGTTCAGCGTGACGAAGTCCGCGTCGACGATGCCGGACGCGATCGTCTTCGCGACGGCGGTGCCGGAAAGCGCGCCGAGGAGGTTCAGCACGCCCGCCATCGCGACGGCCTGGAACGGGCGCAGGACGCGCGTCGAGACGACTGTCGCTATGGAGTTCGGGGCGTCGGTCCAGCCGTTGGAGAACTCGAACAGGTACGCAAGAGCGAGGACCAGCCAGAGAGATACCTGGTTGTCCACGTCAGCCCTGCTTCATCACAATGCTCTCGATGGTGTTCGCGACGTCCTCGAGCCGGTCGATGGCCTGCTCGATCTCCTCGATGATGTCCTTGTACTTCAGCACGTCCATCGCCTTGTAGTCGCCGGAGAAGAGCTCGGCGATCGTGCGGCGATAGGCGCGGTCTCCGTCGTTCTCGAGACGGTTGATCTCGACCCAGTACTCGTCGAGGCCCTTCATCTTGCGCAGGCCCGGCATGGCGACGGCCGTCGTGGCTGCGGCCGCCTGGAGGATCTCGGCGAGCGCGAGCATCTGCGGCAGCGGGCTGTCGATCTTGTGGAGCTGCAGGTACTCGGCCGCGGCCTCGACGTGGTCCAAGACGTCGTCGAGGTTGGACGCGAGCTTGTGGATGTCCTCGCGGTCGAAGGGAGTGACGAACGTCATGTTGAGGCGGCGGATCATCTCGTGCGTGATCTCGTCGCCCTCGTGCTCGATGTCGACGACGCGCCCCGCCTTGATGTCGAGGTCCCTGTAGTCGCGCAGAAGGTCCAGCAGGCCTTCGGCCCCTTGCTGGACCTTCCCCGCCATCTCTTCGAACAGGTCGAAGAACGATTCCTCGCGTGGGATCAAGCGCAGGCGCAAATTGACTCTCCCCAGTCGGTGGTTGCTCCGCCGGGGAGGATAGCGCCCCTATCGGCTACAGATTGTCTACGACGAAGGTGCTGTAGTAGGCCGAGAGGAAGGTGTTCTCGGTGCCCATCTCGAGGTTCTCGCGGCCCCCTGCGACGACCTCCATGAACGGGACGGTGTCCCACGGCTGGTGGTATCCGGGGTAGTCCATCGCGGTCCTCATGCCGGTCCAGCGCATCGAGAACCAGCCCTTCTCGGCGAAGTTCGACTCGTCCGAGTTGCGAATGTTCGGGCCGCAGGAGCACACGTGCGGGTCGGTCCCGAACGGCCACTTCTGCGCCGTCCCCGGACCCCCGTCACCCTCCGGGAACTTCAGGAAGTCGAAGTTCACGTAGTCGATGATCGGGAGGGCCTTGATCGCGTCCTCCGGAGCGGGGCCGTGGTAGACGCAGATGCAGTAGCGGGCTGGGTAGCCGATGCCGACCATGTCGAAGCCGAACGCGGCCGCGATCTGCTGGTCCTTCTCCTCGAGCAGGTCGGCGTACGCCTGGGAGGCGAGGAGGCCGCTCTCCTCCGCGTCGAACCACAGCAACGCGATCGACTTGTTCGTCTTGACCTTCGAGAACGCCTTGCCGAAATAGCGCAGCATGTTCGTACCGGAGCCGTCGTCGTAGGCGCCCTGGATCGTCAGGCCGGCGCTCGCGATCGTGTCGTAGTGGGCGATGAACGTGATCCACTCGTCCGGGGTCTTGGTTCCCTTCTTGACCGCCTCGACGACGCGGACGGTGCGGGCCGGGCTGCCGACCTGCAGCTCGAGGATCTGCGTCTTGAAACCGTAGCCCTTCGCCTCTTCCGCGAGGAACTCGGACACCTTGATGCTGTTCTCGGTGGGGCCGACGACCGGCAGGTTGTATCGCGCCGGGTACTCCGCGACGAGTTCCTCGAGGCCGGTGATGATCTCGGCGCCGGTGATCTTCGGCTTGGGGACCTTGTTCAGGTTCACGAACTTCGGCGTCTTCGCCGACTTCTGCGCGAACGACTGCGGCGCCGACGCGATCGGCAGCAGCAGGGCGCCGGCCACGGCGACGACGGCGAGCTTCCGGACGTTGCGGATCATCGTTTGGGTCCCCCAGGTCGGATGGCGGTTTGATCGGGTTCCGAGACGTTGTTCGCCCCCGGAGGGGGACCTTCCTGCCTGTCGCGGGTGAGGGGGCCCGAGCGGCGGTCGCGTGCAGGACCGGCCGCGGCGCCGTCGAACTTCGGCGCAGGGACGAACCCAACAAGCACAGGAGAGAGACGATGAGCAAGAAGCTGCTGGTTGCGCTGACGGCCGCCCTCGCGGCTGCCGCGGTCATGCCCATGGGGGCCGCACAGGCCGCCAAGAAGCCGAGCTCGATGGTCGTCGGCACCGACGCCGAGGGCGACTGGGGCGACGGCAGCAACACCGCGGTCGGCGACGCGCTCGGCCAAGACCTCAAGTCCGCCACGATCGCCATGGCCGACGCCAAGACCGTCAACTTCGTCATCGGCCTCAAGTCGCTCCCGGCAGCCGGCGGCGCACCCGAGGTCAGCCGCTACACGTGGGACTTCGCGGTCGACGGCGAGCACCTCGAGCTCGACGGCAAGTTCACGAACTACTCCCGCGGCGCCTGCGACCCGACCTCCGGTCACTGCCCGCCCCCGCGTGACCCCGGCCTCCAGCCGTTCCTCCTGCGCGGCAACTGCGGTACGGACGCGACGCTGCCCGTCACGCTGACCGTCTGCGAGGAGCTCGCGAAGGTGCAGGCCGTCTTCGACCCCGCGGCCGCGACGATCACGATCCCCGTCTCGGTGGACGCACTCGGCGCCAAGCCCGGCTCGAAGATCAGCGGCGTCGCCGGCACGTTCGGCGGCACGATCTCCGCGGCCCCCTCTGCGTTCGTCACGAGCGACTCGATGCCCATGGACGTCATGGTCACGACGAAGACGTTCACGCTCCCCAAGAAGTAGTCCAAATACGGACAAAAGCAAACGCCCCGCTTCGGCGGGGCGTTTCTTTTTCCGGCCACCTCCACGTCAGCGCAGGAGACCACCGCACCCCGTCGAATCCACCCACCACCGAAAGCAAGTGCGGAAACGAGACCGCCATCTTCGAAAGGGAGAAGCAATGAGAAGGTTGACGATGAAACTCCTAGCTACTGCAGCCGTCGCCGGCCTGCTCACCACCGCGGCCTCGACTGCCGGCGCTGCTCCGAACCCGAACCGCAACGTGCAGCCTGCGCCCCTCACGGGCGAGGGCGCCGGTCTCAAGCTCATCAAGAACATCCCGACCGCCAGCGGCACCGACATGGAGTTCGCGACGATCAAGGGCCGTGAGTACGGCTTCGTCGCCGCTCGCACTGACGCCAACCACCCGAACGGCGGCCTGTACGTGATCGACGTCACCTCGCCCGAGAAGGCGAAGGTCGCCGGTTACCTCCCCTGCAACATGAGCCAGATGGACATCCAGATCAGCCACGACAAGAAGACGGTCCTCATGGCGGCGGACGGCGCCGGTGGCCCGGACTCGTGCCTGATGGTCGGCGTCGCCGGCTTCATGACCGTCGACATCTCGAACCCCCGCAAGCCCAAGGCGGTCGGCTCCGCTGCGATCCCCCGTGGCTCGCACAACGTGACGGCGCACCCGACCAAGCCGTACGTCTACAACTCGGACTCCGACGTCGGTAACCCCCGTGGCGAGATCCAGGTCTGGTCGATCAAGAACCCCGCCAAGCCCGAGCTCGTCAACACGGTCATGACGGTCGGCCACAGCCCGCACGACATCGCCTTCAACTCGAAGGGCACGCAGGCCGTCACCGCCGGCGTCGACAACATCGAGCTGTACGACACGAGCGACCCCGAGAACCCGACGATCCAGTCGACGTTCCAGTGCCCCGGCTGCTCGATCACGCACGACGCCAAGTTCACGCCGGACGACGCTGGTCTCGTGATCGGTGACGAAGCGGGCGGCGGCATGACGTTCCCGTGCCCCGGCGGCGCTCTGTACTTCTACCAGCTGCAGCAGGGCATCGTCCCGGTCCTCACCGGCATCTACGAGCCGAACGAGGTTGCGATCGCCCGTGAGGGCCAGACCACCCCGGGCGCCTGCACCAGCCACGTGTTCGACTTCGACGCCGACGGCTCGCACCTCGCCATCTCCTGGTACACCGCCGGCACCCGCTACCTCGACATCTCGAACCCGGTCGGCATCACGTTCGGCGGCCAGGGCACCGGCGTCGTCGAGGCCGGCTGGTTCATCCCGGACGGTGCGAACTCGTGGTCCTCGAAGATCCACAAGGGTCCGTACGTCTACTCGAACGACATCAACCGTGGCTTCGACATCTACAAGATCGAAGGCGCCAAGTAACAGCTTCGCAACTCAGCAAAGAGCCCCGGGACATCCCGGGGCTCTTTCGCGTCTAGTGGCCAACAACGGCGGCAGGAAGCGGCTCCCGACCGTCGAACAACCTGAGCATGAAGACAACCCGTGTAACCACAGCTGCAGTCACCGCTCTATCCGCACTCCTCGTCCTGTCCGTGCAAGCCGGCGCGCGCACCAGCTCCGCGGCCCCGCTCGAAGGCGAGGGCAAGGGCCTGAAGCTCGTGGCGAACCTCAACACGGGCAGCGGCACCGACATGGAGTTCACGACGATCAAGGGACACGAGTACGGCTTCGTCGCCTCGCGCACGACGGCCGAGGGCGTCACCGGCGGCGTCAACGTGATCAACGTCGACAACCCCGAGAAGCCGAAGCTCGTCGCGAAGCTCCCGTGCAACCTGAACCAGGGCGACATCCAGATCAGCCACGACAACAAGACCGTCATCCAGGCCGCCGACGCGGCGGGTGGCCCCGACGCCTGCCTCATGGTCGGCCAGGCCGGCTTCATGACGATCGACGTGTCGAACCCCAAGAAGCCGAAGGCCGTCGGCGTCGCGCCGATCCCCCGCGGCTCGCACAACACGACCGCCCACCCGACGAAGCCCTACGTCTACAACTCGGACTCGGACGGCGGCGCCTCGCGTGGCGAGGTCCAGATCTGGTCGATCAAGAACCCGGCGAAGCCCGAGCTCGTCAACACGCTCCAGAACCTCCCGCACTCGCCCCACGACCTGTCGTTCAACAAGGACGGGTCGCGCATGATCACCGCGGCGAGGACGGCCGTGCAGTACTACGACACGACCGACCCGGAGAACCCGGTCCTGATCTCGGCCACGCCGTGCCCCGGCTGCCAGCTTGCGCACGACGCCAAGATCACCCCGGACGGCAAGTGGGCGATCATCGGCGACGAGGCCAACGGCGGCGGCACGTACGCCTGCCCCGGCGGCGCCCTCTACTTCTTCGAGATCACGAACGAGCAGGTCCTCGTCCTCCGCGGCATCTACGAGCCGAACGAGGTCGTGTTCGCCTCCGAGGGCCAGACGGCTCCGGGCTCCTGCACGAGCCACGTGTTCGACATCTCGCCCGACTCGAAGAAGCTGGCGATCTCGTGGTACTCGGCCGGCACCCGCTACCTCGACATCTCGAACCCGGCAGGCGCCACGTTCGGCGAGCACACGAGCCCCGCGGGCGGCGTGACGGAGCTCGGCTGGTTCGTCCCGGCCGGCGCCAGCAGCTGGTCGTCGAAGTTCCACAAGGGGCCGTACATCTACTCGAACGACATCAACCGCGGCTTCGACGTCTACAAGATCGAGAAGTAGCCCGGGGGAGCCGTTCCGGCCACATCTACGACGCAGGCCCAACCGGGCCTGCGTCGTACCCTTTCCAGGTGAAGAAAATGCGGGCCGTCGTGGGTCTGTTGACCCTCCTGACTACGCTCGCGCCCTTCGCCCACGCGGCGGCTCAGCCAGGGTGCGACGGCGTGGCCGCGTCCAGGTTCTACGACATGATCTCGGCCCCCGCGTGGGCGGCCGGGACCGGGACCTCGATCGCCGCCTACGCGGTCGACCCGCAGAACCCCGAAAGGCTGCTGGCGACGAACGGCGCCGCGGTCATGGAGACGAGAGACGGCGGGTGCTCCTGGGAGCAGGCCTTCGCCGTGGGGCTCCTGCCCTCGCTCGACGTGCCGGTGTCGTCGGTCAACGCGACGATCGAGCTGATCGCGATCCCCCAGGGCAACAGCGACCTCACGTATCTCGTCGTCGAGGAGAAGGCGGGGCCGGTGAGCCGCCCGCACGTGATCGTGAGCCGCGACCGCGGCAAGACGTGGCGAGCGTCGGACGACGGGCTCCCGCCGCTAAGCGGCCAGGCCGTGGCGATCGAGACGGCGCCCAACGATCCCGACGTCGCGTACCTGATCGTCCGGGAGGTAGCGACGGGGACCGACTCCCTCTACGCGACCACGAACGCCGGCGCGACGTGGGAGGAGCGGTCGCGCGGCGAGGTGGCGTCCGCCGGCATGGCGGTCGACCCGCTCGACCCCGAGAACCTCTGGTTCTGGGGCGTCGCCGGTCTCTTCCACTCGTCGGACGGCGGCCGGTCCCGCGCGCTCGAGAACCGGCTCGCACCGCCGGTCTCGCACTTCGACGTCCACCGCGTGCCCGGCAAGGGCGCGCGCCTCATGGCGTACCAGGCCGAGACACAGGACTTCATGCGCAGCGACGACGACGGCGCGACCTGGTACCCCGAGGGGACGCCGATGGGGGCCGCTCTGTCGCTGACCCACGCGCCCGCCACCGGTCAGATGGTGATGTCGGTCCACAACGCGGTGTTCCGGTTCGTCGAGCCGAGCTTCTGGATCGACATCACGCCCGCGGGGCTCGAGGAGATCGACCTCTACGACCTGCAGGCCGACGCGACCGCGGACCCGTCGGTGTTCGGCAACGCCGGCACCTACATCGCGCGCTACACGGGCCTCGACTTCACGGTCGAGCTCCCCGACGTCGACGTCGACCCCCTCCCGCCGATCGACACCACGGGCGCCAGCCTGACCCCTCCGAAGAAAGAGCTCGAGATGAAGCCGGGGTCGACCCGCAAGGTCCCGTACCGCCTGACCCTCCCCGAGCACCCGACCGGCCTCGACGTGTTCTTCCTCGTCGACGTGTCCGACAGCATGAACCCGACGATCGCGGGCCTGCGCGAGGGGATGAACGAGATCGTCGAGGAGCTCGGCAAGTCCAAGATCGACGTCGAGTTCGGCGTCGGGAGCTACAAGGACTACCCGATCCCCGGCTACGGCGACGCGGTCGGCGGCGACTACCCGTACCGGCTCGACCGCGCGATCGGACCTGCGGACGCGTCGTTCACGAAGGCCCTCGAGTCGCTGCGCTCCAGCGGCGGCGGCGACCTGCCCGAGTCACAGCTCACCGGCGTCTACCAGGCCGCCACCGGAGCGGGCGAGCCCGGGTTCGTCGACCCGGGGCAGGGGGCCGGGTTCCGCAGCAAGGCGCTACCGGTGATCGTCCACATGACCGACGCCGCGTTCCACAACTCGCCGGCGCACCCGTCGCCGGCGCTCGACGACGTCGCGGCCGAGCTCGAGGCGAAGGGCGTCTACCACATCGGCCTCGGCGTCTGGGGCAGGAACGGGAACCTCCCGGCGATGAGGGACCTGACGGCGTTGACCGACCAGGCGGGGTCGCACGCTCCCGCGCCGGTCGACTGCAACGGCGACGGCGTCGACGACATCCAGGTGGGCGCCCCGCTCGTGTGCGACATCCGCGAAGAGGCGCGCGCCGGGGTCATGAACCTCGCGCCGGCGATCATCGCGACGGTCAAGGCGGTCAGTCGCGAGGTCCCGGTCGAGCTCGAGGCGACGGGCGGCGGGGACATCCTCGGCTCGGTGACGCCCGAGGTCTATCCGAGCATCGACACGATCAGCGCCGCGGCGCTCGAGTTCGACGTCACGTTCAACTGCCCCCGCCAGCGCAAGCGCACGACCGAGCAGGTGACGTTGCAGGCGAAGGTGCTCGACGTGCCGGTCGCCTCCGCGGTGGTCGACGTCGTCTGCAAGGCCGCTCCGGCCGCGGCCGTCGTCGCGAAGCCGAAGGAGAAGCCGCGCCCCGTGCCGGTCGTCCCGCCGCCGCCCGCTCCCGCCGCAGCCGCCGTGCTCGTGCCGCCGGCCCCGCCCGCTCCGATCCCGGAGCCGGTCCCCGGGACCCAGCCGAACGCACAGGCCCAGGGCGCGATGGCCGACCAGCAGCAGGAGCAGACGCAGCTCGCGTACGTGCACGCCGCTGCATGGAAGGCGGAGGCCGCCGAGGAGCTGGCCGAGGAGCTCGCCATGTCGGACCACTCGCAGAGGGGGCGCCGGGGCGTTCCGCCGGCGGCGCTCTACGCGAGCGCGTCGCTCATGGCGCTCGCCTACGCGTTCCTGTCCGTGTCCCAGAACCGAACGCAGACGGCGGTGCAGCGGGTCCGCCGGTACTAGCACGGACTCCGCCACACCGCCGCAGCGCCTTTCAAAAGATCAGCCGGTGAAGGTCGCGGTCACCGTCCCGGTCGTCGCAGCAGCGGGGGTGCCGTCGGCGCACGGTCCCTCGAGCACGTAGACGAGGATCTGCGAACCCGGCGTGAACCCGAGCGGATTCGTAGTGGCGCCGCAGACCTGGCCGACGAGCTCGGGACCCTCGGGGCCGAGGTAGTCACGGTCCTGCATCACGATCGCTCGCACCGGCAGGCCGGTGGCGTCCTCGAGCATGAGCTCGACCCGCGAGTGGCCACAGCTGGACGAAAGGGTGGCGCCGCCGATCGTCTCGCTGTCCGAGCTCTCGA
>DASQEJ010000279.1:0-2912 GCA_035633715.1 Actinomycetota bacterium
GGGACGCCTTCAGCAGGAAAAGCGAGGCCCGGGGGCTGGCGCCGAGGTACACGACGGGGTGGTCGCGGGTCGCCTCGGCGAGGTCGACGATGTAGCGGCGCAGCGACGGCGCCACATGGACCTCGCGTGCGAGCTTGATGAGGTTGTTGACCTCGTTCGCGTCGGCGACCGGGTCGAGCTCGTCGAGGAGCGACGTGCGGCCGTGGGTCTCGAGGATCTGGAGCTCGGACTCGCGGTTCGGGTACCCCATCGAGAGCCGCATCATGAAGCGGTCGAGCTGGGACTCGGGCAGGGGATAGGTCCCCTCGTGCTCGATCGGGTTCTGGGTCGCGATCACCATGAACGGCATGTCGAGCTGCCTCGTGGTGCCGTCGACCGTGACCTGCCGCTCCTCCATGCACTCGAGCAGCTCCGACTGGGTCTTGGGCGACGCCCGGTTGATCTCGTCGCCGAGGCAGATGTTGGCGAAGACGGCCCCCGGCTTGAACTGGAACTCCCCGCTGGCCCGGTCCCAGACGTTGACGCCGGTGACGTCGCTTGGGAGAAGGTCGGGGGTGAACTGGATCCGCTGCCACTGACAGCCGACGGACTTCGCCAGCGACTTCGCGAGCATCGTCTTGCCGACCCCGGGGATGTCCTCGAGCAGGACGTGCCCCTCGGCGACCATCGTGACGAGCGCCAGCCGGACGGTCCCGGTCTTGCCCTGGATCGCCCGCTCCATGTTGTCCACGATCCGGTCGAAGGCGATCTTGAACTCGGAGAAGTCTCGTCCACTGTTGCCCGACGGGCGGTCGCCATCCAGCGGAGGCGGGGGTTTCGCCATCCGGTAAGCCCCTTTCTGAGGAGTCGTCTCGCAACCCGGACTCGGCCCCCGGCCGATTCGTTCGATCCCTTCGCCCCGGGCGGCACAAGGGTAGCAGCGGGGTGGAATAACCAATCGGGCGGCGGGGCCGCAACTACAAAGGTAGTAGCCCCGGCAGGATAGCGGACATATACTGCGCGGGTTCGAGAGGCCCCGCTTCGAGGGACTCTGCTGAAGGGGGAGGTTCAGTCCATGCCGAAAGCACTCAGGCTGCTCGCGCTCGCACTCGTGATGGCTTTGACCATCGGAGCGTGCGGCGGCGGCGACGACGAGCCCGAGGGCGAGGGGGGCGACGACGCCGGCGCAGCCAGCGCGACGCTGACGTTCGGCACCTCCGCCGACCCGGTCGTGCTCGACGGCGCGCTCGTCTCCGACGGCGAGTCGCTCCGGGCGATCGACCAGATGTTCGAGGGCCTCGTCACGCTGGCGCCGGGGGGCACCGAGGTCGTGCCGAACCTGGCGACGGACTGGGAGACCTCCGAGGACGGCCGCGACTGGACCTTCAACCTGCGTGACGACGTGACCTTCCACGACGGCGAGCCGTTCAACGCCGAGGCCGTCTGCTACAACTTCGACCGCTGGTACAACTTCGAGGGGTCGTTCCAGAACCCGGCCGCCACCTACTACTGGCAGACCGTGTTCGGCGGCTTCAAGAAGACCGACCCCGACTCGGGCGCCCCGGCGGACTCGAACTTCAAGAGCTGCACGGTCGACGACGAGAACACCGTCACGATCTCGCTGAACACCCCGTCCTCGTCCTTCCTCGCCGCCATGGCGCTCACGAACTTCACGTTCGGCAGCCCGAAGGCGCTCGAGGAGTACGGCGCGAACGAGGGCCGCGTGAACGCCGAAGGCATCTTCCGGGCGACCGGCACCTACGGCACCGAGCACCCCGTCGGGACCGGCCCGTTCATGTTCGAGGAGTGGGTCCGAAACGACCACCTGACGATGACCCGCAACCCCGACTACTGGGACGAGGAAGAGGCCAACGGCAACGTCGAGACGCTGATCTTCCGGCCGATCCCCGACAACGCCGCCCGCCTCCAGGCCCTGCAGACCGGCGAGATCCAGGGTTACGACCTGGTCGAGCCGCAGGACATGGAGACCATCTCCGGCGACGAGAGCCTCCAGCTCCTCGAGAGGCCCGCTTTCAACGTCGGCTACGTCGGGATGAACCAGGCTCAGAAGCCGCTCGACGACATCGCCGTCCGCCAGGCGGTCGCGCATGCGATCAACCGCCAGGAGGTCGTGGACGCGTTCTACGCCGGCCAGGGCGAGGTCGCGACGCAGTTCATGCCGCCGGCGCTGTTCGGCTACGCCGACGACGTCGCGACCTACGAATACGACCCGGAGATGGCCAAGAAGATCCTGACCGACGCCGGCTACGACCTGCCGGTCGAGATCAGCTTCGCCTTCCCGACCGACGTCTCGCGGCCGTACATGCCGGTGCCGCAGGACAACTTCGAGGCGATGGTCGCCGACCTCGAGGAGTGCTGCTTCAAGGTCAAGAAGGAGTCGGCGATCTGGAGCCCGGACTACCTCGACAACGTCGACAACGGCCGCTACGGGCTGTACCTGCTCGGGTGGACCGGCGACTTCGGCGACCCCGACAACTTCATCGGCACGTTCTTCCAGACTCCGCAGAAAGCGTGGGGCTTCGAGAACCAGGAGATCTTCACCTGCCTCGACGAGGCAGAGACCGAGATCGACGCCGAGGCCCGCACGACGAAGTACGAGGAGTGCAACCGGCTGATCATGGACTTCCTGCCGGGGCTCCCGTACGTGCACACGAAGCCGGCGCTGGCGTTCACCGCGAACGTCACGGGCTACCAGCCAAGCCCGGTGTCGCTCGAGCCGTTCAGCATCGTGACGGTCGAGGGCGGCGAGTAACCACAGTCTGACGATCAGGGGGCGCAGGAAATCCTGCGCCCCCTTTTCGTTTGGCGCGACCGCAAGCGGTCGCTGTTTTCTGGCGGCGGCCCGCCGCCGCCCCGTTCCCGGCCGGGGGACCGGTCGCCCTTTCGCGTAAGGTGTCTCGCTAGATGCTGAG
>DASQEJ010000280.1:0-2195 GCA_035633715.1 Actinomycetota bacterium
CCCTTGCCTTCGGCCGGGATCCGCCAGTCGTCGGCGACGCCGTTCGAGTCGCCGCGGGTGACCAGGAACGATCCCCGCTTCGTCTCCTCGACCCGCACGATCCGGTGGCTGACGAGCTTGTCCGCCTGTCCCGGCGGGTGGAAGGTGATGACGTCTCCGCGCGCGAGCTTCGACGCGTCGACCTCGCGGTCGAAGATCATCGAGCCGACCGGGATCGTCGGCTCCATGCTGCCCGACAGGACCGTGAACGTCCGGTACGGCAAGAGCCGCGGGCCGATCGTCGCGACGAGCAGGACGATCACCACGACCGTTCCCGAGACCGTCGCCGCGCCCTTCAACAGCGCCGCGAGGCGGCCGGAACGTCGTCCGGCCGCCCGCTGCGCAACTGCTTGATTCCGAGACACCGGCATCTCTCCCAGAGCCGGCATCTCTGCTCCCAGCGTCGTCATGTCTACTGCTCCAAGGTCCAGGTGAAGTCGACGGAGGCCCTGCGGCCCTGGTACGAGTTCGGCGTCGTCTGCGGCAGCTTCACGCCGATCGTGTAGTAGCCCGTGGCGCCGGTGTTGAGGGCGCCGAGGTTGAGCGGCGTCGCGCTCCCGTTGGCCGAGGCGAAGGCGCCGAGCGTCTTGGCCTCGGCTCCCGTCGCGGAGAAGTCACACGTGTTCGGCGTGAGGGCCGCAGCGCTGCCGTAGGCGCAAGACGCCGCCACCGTGCGGGTCGCGTCGGTCCACTTCTGCACGTAGAGCTGGACCTTGTCGCACGGGTCGCCCGTGCCCTTGTAGGTCTCGCCGGCCGTGTCGCCCGGGCTGCACGCGCTCGAGTGGAGCTTCAGCGCCGCGGCGTTGAGGCTGCCCTCGTTCTTCACGGCCAGGTTCACCGTCGCGGAGTCGTTCGGCTTGCGGAGCGTCGCGCCCGAGAAGAGCGCGTCGCAGTTCGCGTTCACGTTCGAGTCCGTGTTCGTCCCGGCCCCCGTGGACAGGCAGGTGGTGCCGGTGCCGACCTTGTTCGACAGGATCAGCGTGCCGTTGGCCCAGACGTTTCCGGGGTTGGCCGTCTGCGCGTTGAACGTCGCGTACGTGCCGCCACCAACGACGGCCCCCACGACCGCCACCGCTCCGAGCGACAGAATGATCTTCTTCCGCCGGAGCTTCTTTAGTTCCACCGTGGGTGCTGCGTCGTGTTGCCCCATCTCCGAGTCCTTCCTGCTAGCCCGCCCCAGCGCGGCCTCTCCACGCTTTGTGGGGTTCGATCTGTGGAGGTCTTCGGGGGTCGCGAAGACATGCTGAATAGTCGTCGCGGGCCATTTACTAGGCACCCGGCTGTGAAAAGCGGCCTTTCGGGGGCCTAATGACTAGTCATCGACGCCCCTGGGGTTGCTCTGCTCCCCGCTTTGCGGCCCTTTTTCGGGAGGAATCGCCGCAATCGCTCCGAAGTCTTGGTCGAGACAGCCGCGAGGGCGCAGCCCTCGTTCGATCCGGGGGGGAACCATGAAGAGAATCATCGTCTTGCTCGCCTCGACGGCGCTGGTCGCCGCCGGGCTCGCCGTTCCGGCAGCGGGGGCGCAGGGGGCGCCGCCGCCGGCCGTGCCGTCCACCGTGGTCGTGGACGACCCCTTCGGCGACGCGAACGGCCTCAACGACCAGGGCAACGGCGGCGTCACCGGCTTCCAGGGGGACAACGACACGCCCGCGGACGCCGGCAACGCAAGCGACGTCGGGAAGGTCTGGTTCACCGACGACGCGACCTCGGTGACCGCGCACATCCAGACCGAGCTCCCGCCTCCTGGCTCGCAGGGCCTCCGCTACGACCTGTTCACGGCTCCGGGCGAGGGCTCGGCGACGTCGTCGGCGCTGGGATGCGCCCGGTTCGTCGCGATCATCGCCGGCAAGGCCCAGGGCCAGACGACGACGTGGCAAGGCCCCGACGAGTCGAAGTTCTTCGACGCCTGCAACGACGGGACGAACTGGTTCGACAACGGCGTGGCCGCCGAGCTGAAGATCCAGGCGCTCGAGGACGGCACGGGTCTCCTCTCGATCAAGGCCCCCAAGGACGCGAGCCCGTTCCTGGCGACCGGCCAGAAGTTGAGCGCGACCACCGTCGGCACCCGTACCGCCTACGGCGTCTCCGGGACGACCGCAGGCGCGGCCGGCTACATCGACAACACCAAGGCGGGCATCGACTACGTGATCACGGGA
>DASQEJ010000281.1:0-2314 GCA_035633715.1 Actinomycetota bacterium
CGACACCACGTCGACCGTCCAGGACACGCCGCCTGCCCTCACGGCAGAGGAGGCGTGCCCGCCGATCGACCACGTGCTCGAAGGCGAGCAGGACGTCTTCGGCAACACCTGGAACGGCCAGACGTGGTCCGGCCAGACCTGGAGCGGCCAGACGTGGAGCGGCGGTGAGTGGAACGGCGCCAGGTGGTCCGGCGCCGGCTGGAGCGGCGCAAGCTGGGCCGGACAGACCTGGTCCGGCGCCCGCTGGAGCGGCCAGACTTGGTCCGGCGCCCGCTGGTCCGGACAGACGTGGTCCGGCGCCCGCTGGAGTGGTCAGACCTGGAGTGGTCAGACCTGGAGCGGCCAGACGTGGTCCGGTCAGACCTGGTCCGGCCAGACCTGGAGCGGTCAGACCTGGTCCTAGGCAACACCCGCAGAATCGCCGGCGCGGCTGAAGGTGACGGCACCGGCGTCCGACCACTAGGGAAAGACGATGAAGGCATCTACCGGAGCTAGCTCAGGAAGGACGGAGCGGGGGGTCATCCCCCCGCTCCTCCGCCTGTCCGGGACCGGGAGGGTCTGGCTCCTCAACGTCGTGATCGCCGGGCTCGCCGGCCTGCTCGTGGCGGCCGTCAGCGCGGCGGGGCTCGACTCGGTCGACAACCCCTTCGAGATCCCCTGGTGGGGCATCGCGGGTCTGTTCTTCCTCGCCGAGGTGTACGTCGTCCACCTGCAGTTCCGCCGGGAGGCGCACTCGTTCTCGCTGAGCGAGATCCCGCTCGTCCTCGGCCTCTACTTCCTCGCTCCCCCGGCCCTCGTCCTCGCGCAGCTCGTGGGATCGGGCGCCGCTCTCATCCTGCACCGGCGCCAGTCGCCGCTGAAGCTCGTCTTCAACCTCGCCCACCTCTCGTTCGAGGCGATCTTCGCCGCGCTCCTCTTCCACTGGGTCGTCGGCAACGGGGACCCCGCAGGCCTCATCGGGTGGATCGCGACGGTCGTGGCCGTGGCGCTCACGACGGTGCTCGCCGCGGTGATGATCACGATCGCGATCTCGCTGAGCGAGGGCAAGCTGCACCTCGAGACGCTCACCGAGGGTCTCGGCCTCGGGGTCATGGTCGGGATGACGAACACGTGCATCGCTCTCGTCGCGGCGACGCTGATGTGGGCGCGCCCGGAGGCGGCATGGCTGCTGCTCGTGCCCGTCGCCACGGTCTTCTTCGCCTACCGCGCCTACACGTCGGAACGTCAGAAGCACAAGAGCCTCGAGTCCCTGTACGAGTCGAGCCGCGTCGTCCAGGGCTCGCTGCAGATCGAGACCGCCATCAGCGAGCTCCTGTCGCAGGCGCGGAAGATGTTCCAGGCCGAGGTCGCCCAGATCACGTTCTTCCCGGGCGCGGGCGAGTCCGCGTACCGCAGCTCGATGGGGCCGGGCGAGGAGAGCTACTTCATGCGCGAGCTCGAGCTCGACCCGCGCGACGGCGTCTGGGCCCGTGTCGCGTCGGAAGGCGACGCGCTCTTGATCCCGAAGCCGATCCTCAACGAGAACATCCGCAGGCACTTCGAGGCGCGCGGCATGCGCGACGCGATCGTCGCACCTCTGCACGGCGCCGACGGCGTCATCGGCACGTTCGCCGTGGGCAGCCGCCTCGGCGACGTCAGCACGTTCGACGAAGCCGACCTCAAGCTGTTCGAGACCCTGGCCAACCACGCCAGCGTGTCGCTCGAGAACGCCCGCCTCGTCGGTCGCCTCGAGGAGTCGCTCGCGCACCTCACCGAGATGAACCGCCTGAAGGACGACTTCGTCGCGGCGGTGTCGCACGAGCTGAGGACGCCTCTGACCTCGATCCAGGGCTACATCAAGACGCTGCTGCGGCCGAACGTCGAGTTCTCGCCCGGCGACCAGCGCTCGTTCATCGAGGCGGTCGACCGGCAGAGCGAGAGGCTGCGCCGGCTCATCGAGGACCTCCTCGTCGTGTCCCGGATCGAGTCCGACAGCGACAAGCTCCTCGTCACGCCGGTGCTGCTGCAGAAGGTCGCCCGCCACGTCGTCGACGAGTTCCGGGCCCGCACCGCGAACCGCTCGTTCGACTTCCGCTTCGACCAGAACCTGCTCGAGGTCGACACCGACGAGACGAAGGTGCACCAGGTCGTGTCGAACTTCGTCGACAACGCGCTGAAGTACGCGCCGGACGGCACGACGATCACGATCGGGGGCCGCGTCGAGGGCGACCACGTCGTGATGTCGGTGGCCGACGAGGGGCCGGGCATCCCCGAGTTCGAGCAGGCGAGGATCTTCGACCGCTTCTACCAGATCGACCAGTCGTCGACGAGGGCC
>DASQEJ010000282.1:0-1651 GCA_035633715.1 Actinomycetota bacterium
CGGATCCCGGGGTCGTCCTTCGTGATGATGAACGAGGCCTGGCCGCGGTGGCCGAGCTCGGGGTCGACGGTCGCGACGATGATGTAGATGTCCGCGTACTGGCCGTTCGTGATGAAGACCTTCGTGCCGTTCAGGACCCACTCGTCGCCGTCACGGACGGCCTTCGTCCGCAGCGAGCGCACGTCGGACCCGGCTTGCGGCTCGGTCACGCCGAACGCGGCGATCTTCGGGTCCTCCGGCGTTCCGAACATCTTCGGCGCCCATTCGAAGAGCTGCTCCGGCGTCCCGACGCTGGCGAGAGCGGAGAGCGGAAGGCCCGTCCCGAAGATCGCGAGCCCGATGCCCGCGCAGCCCCAGAACACCTCCTCCATGAGGAGCGGGAGCGTCAGGCCGGTCTGGTCCTGCTGGGCCTGGAGATAGATGTCGACGCTGTACAGCCCGGCCTCGGCCGCCTTCTTCAAGACCGGCCACGGGAACTCCTCGGTCTCGTCGTAGTGGGCTGCAACGGGCCGGATCTCCTTCTCGGCGAACTCGTGAGCCCACTTCTGCAGCTCCAGTTGCTCTTCGGTGAGTGAGAAGTCCATGAATTCCTCCGGATGTGGTGAACTTGACTCTCCAGTCAAGTTAGAGATGGTGTCAGGATAGCCCACGGCGGAGCACTAAGGGAGGTCCCGTGCCGGCAGCTAACCCGGAGAAGCAAGAGGTCATCTCGTACGAGCGGCTGTACCGGCTCTGGGAGGAGAACAACTGGTCGGCCACCTCGATCGACTTCTCCGAGGACGCCCGGCACTGGAAGGAGCGGCTGACCGAGAAGCAGCGTGACGCCGCGCTGTGGAACTACGCGATGTTCCTCGTCGGCGAGGAGGCGGTCGCCCGCACGCTGACGCCCGTCCTCGACGCGGCCCCCGGCTTCCCCGAGAGCATCTTCCTCACGACCCAGATCGTCGACGAGGCGCGCCACCACGTCTTCTTCGACCGCTTCATGCGCGAGGTGGCCGGCGTCGGGAGCGACACGCGCTCGACGCTGCAGGCCGTCGAAGGACAGCTCACGTGGGGTTTCAAGCAGGTCTTCGCGGAGCTCGACCGCGTCACCGACGCGCTGCGCAAGAAACCGAAGGACCGTGAGCTGCTCGCGCAGTCCGTCGCGCTGTACCACGTCGTCGTCGAGGGCCTGCTGGCGACGCCGGGGCAGCATTTCATCCAGCGATACGTCCACAAGCTCCAGATCTTGCCCGGGGTCCGCGAGGGCATCGACAACGTGTCGCGCGACGAGTCGCGTCACGTCGCGTTCGGGATCAAGCTGCTCGGCGACCTGATCCGCTCGTCGGCCGATTGCCGCGCGGCCGCGATCGAGATGCTCGACCGCGTGCTGCCTTGGTCGGTCGGCGTCTTCGTCCCTCCGAACCTCGACCACGAGTACGCCGAGTGCTTCGACTTCACGCTCGTCGAGATCTACGCGTTCGGCCTGCGCGGGTTCGAGACCAAGCTGCGCCGTATCGGGATCGATCCCGTCGAGATCCGCGTGCTCTCGCGCGAGGACCGCAGCCTGTCGTACGAGGATCGGTCGCGGCGGCTGTGGGTGCTGCTCGAGGACGGGATCATGGGCGACGACCGGCGGGAGCCGAAGGTCAGCCCGCAGGCGTTCGAGATC
>DASQEJ010000283.1:0-2320 GCA_035633715.1 Actinomycetota bacterium
CGCTCGATCGACTGGATGCCGGCCCGGAACACCTCCGCCGAGTACGCGCCCATGTTGAGGCTGAGGGCCAGGATCCCCGCGGTGTACGTCTTGATGTCGAGGCCGAGGCCGAGCGGCAACCCGATGCCGATGACGCTGATCTGCCACAGCAGCGGGGTCCCACGGAAGAAGTTGATGTAGACGCGCGCCGGAGCGCGGACCACGGCCCTCTTCGAGATCGTGAATATCGCGAGCACCAGTCCGAGGAGGATGCCGAGCAGCTCGCTCGTCAGCGCCAGGATGAGCGTGTTCTTGGCGCCGGTGAGGAACGCGTCGACCTGCTTGTTCGGCCCCTCGAAGTTGAGGAAGTTCTGGATGAAGAGGTCGACGTCGCCCTCGCTGAACCACAGCAGGACGGCCCCCAGCACCAGGGCCTGGACCCCGAGGACCGCGCCGGCGACCGCCTGCTCCCGGCTCGTCTTCGTCGGCATCTTCCTGAACGTCGCGATCCCGACCACACAGCCACCGAGCCCGAGCCCGACCGCCCATATCCCCACGCCGGTCATCTCCGCGGACTTGAAGCCGCGCACGATGTCCTCGAACGGCGTGAGCCCGTGCATCACGAGGACGACCGCCACGGCCACCGTCGCCGCCACGAGCCCGAGCGCGCCCAGAGCGAGCGCCGCGAGCGACGCGGGACGGCTCTGCTCGCGCACCCATCCGAGATCGCGGACCGGCTTGGCGGCCTGGGCTGTAGCCACTCGCTCCTCCTGGAACTAAAGGAGCCCGCGCCGTGTCAGCGCGGGCTCCCCTACTGGTTGCCTACTCCGAGGCGTAGCTCGGCAGCTCCTGCTCGGGGAAGTACTTCTTGAAGATCTCGGCGTACGTCCCGTCCGTGAACATCTCCTCGAGCGCGGCGTTCATCGCCTCGAGCAGAGCGGGGTTGTCCTTCGCCACGGCGATCGCGTACTCCTCGCCGGTCTCGACCTGCTCGACGACCTGGAGCTGATCCTTGCCCTTGATCGCGTCGAGCGAGATCGGCAGGTCGTTGAACACCGCGACGACCTGCCCAGCCTGCAGCGCCTGGTACATCTGGGGGGCCTTGGGGTACTTGACCAGCTCGACGTTCGTCAGGTTCTCCTCCGCGTAGAACGCGCCGGTCGTCGACGCCTGGACCGCGACGCGCGCGCCGTCCGGCAGGTCGTCGACCCCCGCGATGTCCGGGTTCGCCTGGACGTCGACCGTCAGCGACTGGAGAGACGGATAGATCGGCACGGTGAAGTCGACGAAGGTCTTGCGCTCCTCGGTCACGTCGAACGCCGGCGAGCCCTCGGGCGCGTACGCGGTGACCGCAGCGGCGATGATGTCGAACTTGTCCGACCGCTGCAGCTGCGTGAAGATCGTGTCGAAGTTCACGGTCAGCCAGTCGTCGTCCGTGTTCTCGACGCCGATCCGCTCGGCGATCGCGCGGACGATGTCCACGTCGAAGCCCGTCAGCGCGCCGCTCTCGTCGTTGAACTCGAACGGCGGATACGGGATGTCGGAGCCCACCGTCAGGTGGCCCTCCTCGACGAGAGTGAACTCCGCCTCGCCGCCCCCCGCGTCCTCGGTCTCCTGCGCGTCCGGAGAGGTCGGCTCCTCGTCCTCGCCGCACGCCGCGAACACGAGCGATACCGCCGCCAGCATCGCTATCAGGGTCAGCCACCGCCGCCTACGTGGTTGCATCAGTCACTCCTTGAGAGATCGGGCTTCCGCTCGGACAGCTTAGTAAACCGATCGTTTCGCTGCCGGTCGCTATTCCTCGCCGAGGTAAGCCTTGCGGACCTGGTCGTTGCCGAGGAGCTTCTTGGCGTCGTCGTCGAGGACGATCTCGCCGGTCTCGATCACGTAGCCGCGGCTCGCCGCCGAGAGCGCCATCTGGGCGTTCTGCTCGATCAGGAGCACGGGGACGCCCTCGGAGTTGATCTCGGCGATCACGTCGAAGACGCGCTCGACCACCTGCGGCGCGAGCCCCATCGACGGCTCGTCGAGCATGACGAGCTTCGGCTGGGCCATGAGCGCGCGCCCGATCGCGAGCATCTGCTGCTCGCCTCCGGAGAGCGTGCCGCCGGCCTGCTTCCGCCGCTCCTTGAGGCGCGGGAAGAGCTCGTAGACGTGGTCCTCGATCTCCCTGAGCTCGCCCTTCGTGGCGCGCGAGCGGAACGCGCCCATCCCCAGGTTCTCCGCCACCGACATGTTCGGGAAGATGTGTCGTCCCTCGGGCACCTGGATGATCCCGCGCTCCACGACCTCGTGGCTCCGGAGCGTGGTGATGTCCTCGCCCTGGAAGAGGATCTGACCC
>DASQEJ010000284.1:0-6568 GCA_035633715.1 Actinomycetota bacterium
GCAGGTCGCGGGCGAAGAGGCCCAACGGAAACCCCGGCGCGGCTGCGCGATCGCCGCGGCGATCGCGACGGGGCTGTTCTGCGGCGCCTTCTACTTGATCTTCGGGGTGCCGTTCGACGGCTGGAGCCGCATGAACGAGACGCGCTTCGTCAACCAATGTGAGGCCTCGGGTGCGTCCGAGCGCTTCTGCGAGTGCCTGCTCTTCCAGCTGAAGGACGCGGGCGTGGGCCGGAGCGAGGTCAACCGTCAGACGGGCGCGAGGGCCGGATTCATCTGCGGGGCCCAGGGAGAGCTGTAGGAGCTCAGCCCCGAGCTTCCATCCAGCGCCTGATCTCGGTCACGACGCGATCCGGCGCGTCCTCCTGGAAGAAGTGCTTGGCGCCGTCGAGGACGACGGTCTCGTGGTCGAAAAACAGCGCTTCGAGCCGCGGCAGCTCGACGCCCTTGCGAAGCGCGAAGTCGTCGCCGCCCCACACGAACAACGCGGGCAGGTGCGTGATCGTCGGCAGATCCTCTTCCAGCCGGGCCAGGAAGGGCTTGCTTCGGAGCAGCTCGCGCGGGAGCTCCCACGTCGGCCGCCGCGATGCGAAGGTCGCGAGCGGAGCGCGGTAGGCGCGCATGACCTCGGCGGGTAAGCGGGTCGCGGTTCCCAGCGGGATCGTGAGGTTCACGAACGCGTTGGCGCCGCCGATGAGGAGCCTGCCCAGCGGGTTGCCGAACGCGCGCGAGAACGCCTCGAAGTGGAGGGTCCCGTTCAGGCGCCACGCCCAGGTGTTGCCGAGCACCAGCCCGCTGAACCCTTCGGGGTGGCGCGTCGCGACCGTGAGCCCTATCGGCCCGCCCCAGTCCTGCGCCATCAGCGTGACGTCGTCGAGGCCGAGGTCGTCGACGAGCTGCTCGAGCGCATCGGCGTGCTCCGCGGGCGTGAAGCCGTAGCCCTCGGGGGCCGACGACAGCCCGAACCCCGGCAGGTCCACCGCGATGCACCGGAACGAGTCCCTCAAGCCCAGGACGACGTTGCGGTAGAGGAACGACCACGTCGGGTTGCCGTGCAGGAACAGGATCGGACGGCCGGCCCCCTCGTCGACGTAGTGGAAGTCGCAGCCACCCGCGCTCCGGCGCCGGCTCTCGAACGGGTACAGGTGCTCGGGAAGCCAGTCCGGCCGGGTCGGCGCCTCGGTCAAGAGCGGCCGAGCGGGAGCTTCAGGTAGCTGTCGTCCAGGTACAGCGTGTTGTTCGCGCGGCGCTCGTCCGGGGCCACCCACGTGTCGCTCGACGAGGCGATGATCACCTCGAGGTGGTGGTCGCCGGCGACCACGTAGTCCTTGTCGATGAACTCGAGGTCGAAGCCGTAGCGCTTGCCGGGCTCGAGGTCCCGGCCCTCGCGCAGCGTCTCGCGGTAGCGCGCGTTCATGAAGGCGCGAGAGATCACCTTGCAACCGCCGGAGGGCCCGACGTCGCAAAGCACCGCGACGAAGTGAGTGCTCGCCTGGTCGCTGGACGCCTCGAGGTGGAGCACGGGGCGACCCTGGATCCGGACCCCCGAAGACTTCGGCACCTCGACCCTCACGTAGCGGTCGGCCGACAGGCCGCGCGTCATCTCGGACTCGGTCAGGGCGCCGTCGTCGAAGTACGACACCTCACCGCCGGACAGGCGCAGCTTCGCGGTGCGGTCCGGCCCCCAGTCCTCCTCGAGGTGCCATTTCCCGTCGTTCGTCTGGACCCGCACGGCGGGCTCGTTCTCGACGCCGTTGCGGACGCCGTAGAGCCAGCGCTCGAACCACTTCAGCAAGAAGGCGTCCCAATCGGCGTACTTCCCGCGGGGCGAAGCGTGGGCCCACTGCCCGAGCACCATCGCCTTCTCGGTCTGCACGGCGTCGAACCACGACGTCCCCTCCCACGTCTTCACGTTGAAGTCGAGCTGTCCGTGCGAGACCAGCACGGGGACCTCGACCTTGTGGGCGAGCCGCAGGTAGTCGCGCTCCTGCCAGAACTCGTCGTAGTCCGGCTCCGTGTCGTAGCCTTTCAACGCCTTCTCGACACGGTCGCAGAGGTTCCAGCGCATCGCGATCTGATCCGCGTGGCCGAGCGCGCCGGGGTCCGGGGGCGGCGCGAAGCCGTAGGCGAACATGAAGTCCGTCGGCGTGTCGGACGGCGGGTCGATGTCTGCGGACTCGCCCGAGTAGGTCGAGCGAGCGCCCTGCTGGTACGCGTAGCCCCACCACCGGCTGATCGCCGAGACCGGCACGATCGTCGCGAGGTGCGGAGGCTGCTCGACGGCAGCCGCGTTCGCGGTCGTCCCGTCGTAGGAGGCGCCGGTCATCGCGACCTTGCCGTTCGACCAGTCGCGGGTCCCGAGCCATTCGACGAGGTCGTATCCGTCCTGGCGCTCCTTGATGCCGCCGTAGTCCCAGCAGCCCCCCGAGTTGTACGTGCCGCGCACGTCGGCGACGACGTACGCGTAGCCCTTGGGCACGAAGAACGCGGCGTCGCCGGTGGGGAGGTCGGTCTCTCTGTTGTCGAGGGCCTTGTAGAGCACGTGGTACGGCGTGAGCTGGAGGATGACCGGGACCTTCACGCCTTTCGGCGTCACCGGGCGGTATATGTCCGCGGAGAGCGACACGCCGTCGCGCATCTCGACGCGCACCCGCTCGTAGGTGAACTCGGGGTAGTTGCGGGGGACGGGCTGCGCAGCGGCCGGCGCCACCGGCGCGAGGAGCGCCGCGCACAGCGCAGACGTCAGAGCCGCTTTGAGGAATCGCATGACGATGAGGTTCGACGCGGCCCCCGCGGGACCTCCAGGAGCAGGACCTACGGGATTACGTAAGCCTTCTTCGTCTCCATGCCGTCGGGGTAGTGGGTGACGGTCCCGACGTGTACGTGGGCGTCGACGTCGCCGTGCTCGAGACCGTCGGTTCCCTTGACCACGGTTCCCTTGCCCGCCCCGATCATCTCGAGGGGCACGAAGATGCTCGTGTAACCGTCGGAGCCCTCGTAGGTCCCCTCGGGCTGGCCGATCTGCTCGAAGCTGCCGTCGTCCATCACCTCGAAGAGGTAGAAGTCGGCGCCCGCCGACGTCTTGACGGCCTCGGCGACGAACGTCCGCGTCGGGGGCACGACGGCCAGGCACGTGCCCTTGCACTTGGGGGCGCGGGGGGTTACGTCGAAGACCCACTCGATCCCCGGCAGGTCCGGGAACCCGGCGGCCTGCGGGAGCATCTGCAGGCCGATGCGGACCTCGAGGTCCTGGCCGGTGCGGCCGACCTGCAGCGACGTCACGTCGAGGCCCGGCAGGCCGTCGCCGGAGGGGTCGGTGCCGAGGGTCTTGAGGCCGCCCTTTGCGTGTGCGGGCAGGGCCGAGGCCGCGACGGCGGCACAGAGGGCGAGCGAGACGAGGATCTTGCGCATGAGCCCAAGGTTCTCCGGCGTCGGCCCTGGTCCTGCCGCCCGTTTGACGGAGGCGCGGGGTCTTCCTAGGGTCTCGGCCGGAGCCCGGACGGGCTCTTTTTCGTGCGGGAGGTGCGGCGGTGACGGCAAAGACGCGAGCGCTCGTCCTCGCGGCCACTGTGGTCGGGGCCCTCGGCGCGCCCGCGACCGCCCACGACCGAGTCCGGAAGGGCGAGGCCATCTACTACTCGGACGAGTTCTCCGGCGAGACGATGGCGTGCGGGGGCAAGTACCGGCCCCGCAAGATGGTGGCCGCGCACCGCAAGCTCCCCTGCGGCACGACGATCCGCGTGAAGAACCGGGCCAACGGCAGGGTCGTCGTGCTGACGGTCAAGGACCGCGGCCCCTACGGCGACAAGGACACGATCGTCGACGTCTCCCGCCGGGCGGCGCGCAAGCTGAGGTTCTTCGACGAGGGCCGGGCCAAGGTCCGCCTGACGGTCGTACACGACTAACGAGTCCAACGGCGACGCAAAGCGAGCCTTCGCTAGTCTTCCTGGCTCGTGGCGGACAAACCCGAGTTCATCTTCGTCGACGAGTCCGGCGATCCCGGTGACCCCGCCAAATTCGGGTCGAACCCGATCTACATCCTTGTCGCGCTGCACTTGTCAGACGCGGCCTTGCGGCAGGCACAACGTCACCTCACGGCGTTCCGGTACCACCACGGGGTCTCCAAGGAGCTCAAGGACACAGGAGCGTTGCTGAAGGACAGGTTCACGCCCGTGACGCGCGCTCTCCTCGGCTTCTTCGCAGAGCTCGTCCCCACCGGAGAGGCCTCGGCGACCGGTCACTGGCTGGAGAAAAGCAAGTACGTCGGCAACGGCGGCCCCTACCTGTCGGGCCCCGGCGCCTCGACGACGAAGTTCCGCCACTTCCAGCTTCGCTTGCTGCTCGAGCGCCACAAGGCACAGCGACCCTGGGGGCCGCAGGTCGATCTCGTGTTGGACCGTTGGAGCATGAACGACGAGCAGCGGTCGGATGTCGAGAACTACCTGAAGGGCAATTGGGCTCTTCGACCAATCCGCGACATCACGTTCGTGGACTCCCGCTACGTCGACATGGTCCAGGTCGCCGACCTCTTCACGCGGCTGATCCGACGCGTGGTCGAAGGAGAGGCCGACGATGAGCAGGTCGAGATGTGTGGCCGGTTGATCGACTTACACGAGGTCGAGAAGGGCCTCTACTGATCCCGAAAAAAGGAAAGCCCCAGCGCCCCACAAAGGGGCCAAGGGCTTCCCTGCATCTACTACACCGTAAAACGTACAACCCGAATACGTCTATTCCCGGGTTCTTCCGGGATGCGCATTCGTGCGATGGGCTCTAGTAGTCGACCTGTACGTCCGTGACCGCCTTCGGCATCGCGTTGACGACGCCCTGGAGCTGCATGAGCTTCATCATGTTCCCGGACACCTTGAGCTTGCCCTGCATGAACGCGTTCTGGGCGTTGAGCTCCTGCTTCGCGATCGCGGCGGCCGTGTCGTAGCTCTGCGTGATCGTGGCCTCGGCGTCGGCGATCTCGCCGAGCGCGACCTGGGCGTTGCCGCCCTCGAGCGTGAAGTAGTACTTGATCTCGCCCCCGTCGGGAGCCTCGGTGACGACCTGCTGGAGCTTTGCCTGCTGGCTGGCCGCGGCGCTCTTGAAGTCGTCCGAGGAGTTCAGCGCCTCGGTCATCGCCTGGGCCCACTCCTCGGAGAGGAACTTGACTGCCACTACCGCCTCCTTGTGTAAGGGCTTATCGGCGGTCGAACATACCGTGGCATCCATGACGGACTCGACCTCGAACACGGCGGCCGCGCCCCGTCCGGCGGCGACTCTCGTCCTCCTTAGGGACGGCGACGACGGGCTCGAGGTGCTCCTCACCGTCCGGCCCGAGCACCTCCGGTTCATGGGAGGCGCGACGGTCTTCCCGGGCGGGGCCGTGGCCGCCGCGGACCGCGACCCGCGCTGGCGGGACGCCTCCGAGCCCCCCTCGGCCCCCGTCCTCCAGGCGGTCGAGGGCGACCCCGGTACTGCCCTCGCGGCGTGCGTGTGCGCACTGCGCGAGGCGTTCGAGGAGGTCGGGCTCCTCCTCGCCGACGGCCCGGACGTGCCTCGGCCCGACTCGCACGACGCGGGTCGTTTCCTCGACGCCTGCCTCGCGGCGGGGACGCGGCTCCGCGCCGATCGCCTCGTCCCCGGCGGCCGGTGGGTGACTCCGACCGGTTCGCCGGTGCGGTTCGACGCGCACTTCTTCCTCGCGGAGGCCCCCGCGGGATGGGCTCCGGACCCCGACCCGGACGAGGTCGCCGCGGTCCGGTGGGCGACCCCCGCGGCCGCGCTCGGCGACCTCGCTTCCGGCGTCGCGCTCATGGCGCCGCCCACGATCGAGATGCTCCAGCGGTTGGAGGGCCTGGCGACCGTCGCAGAGGCGCTCGAGGCGGTGCCGGCGACCCCGGACGGCACGCCGGGCGTGCTGTCCACCCGCGTGTCGCCGTTCGTCCACGTCGTGCTCGCGCCGAACCCCGGCCTGATGACGGGGCCGGGCACGAACACGTACGTCGTCGGCTCGGGGCCGACGATCGTGGTCGACCCCGCCGTGCCCGACGAGGACTACGTGTCCGAGGTGGCGCGGGTCGCGGGCGACGTCGCCGCGATCGTCGTGACCCACCGCCACTCCGACCACACCGGCGGGATCCGTCCGCTCCTCGACGCGCTCGGCGGCGAGGTCCCCGTCTGGGCGTGGGGACCGGCCCCCGCCGGCGGTGTCAAACCCGAGCCACTCGAGGATGGAGAGGTCTTGCGCGCCGGGGGGGCCTCGCTTCGCACGGTATTCACGCCCGGCCACGCGTCCGACCACGTCTGCCTCTACCTCGAAGCGTCCGCGACGTTGTTCTCCGGCGACACGATCCTCGGCGAGGGCACCGCGGTGATCGCGCCCCCGGACGGCGACATGGGCGACTATCTGGACTCTCTCCAGCGGCTCCGCGCGCTGCACGTCGAACGGATCTTCCCGGGGCACTTCCGCGCGCTGAGCGGAGGCCGCGACGTGATCGACGGGTACGTCGAGCATCGAAAGGCGCGGGAGCGGCGGGTCGTGGCGGCGCTCGAAAGAGGGCCGCGGACGATCGAGGAGGTCGTCGCA
>DASQEJ010000285.1:0-1804 GCA_035633715.1 Actinomycetota bacterium
TACGCCGTGCGGGCCAGGTCGGTCTTCAGCGCCATGTCGGCGATCTTGAACTGCAGGGCCTGGAAGCTGCCGATCGCCTGGCCGAACGCCGTGCGCTCGTTCGCGTACTTCACGCTCTCGTCGACGCAGCCCTGTGCGAGCCCGACCGCGAGCGCGGCGATCGCGATGCGCCCGTCGTCGAGGATCTTCAGGAAGTTGCGGAAGCCGTGGCCGAGCTCGCCGAGGAGGTTCTCCTCGGGCACGCGGCAGTCGATGTACGCGAGCTCATGGGTGTCCGAGTGCCACCACCCCATCTTGCGGTAGGGCTTGCCGACCTCGAAGCCGGGCGTGTCGTTCGGCACGACGATCGCGGAGATCTCCTTGTGACCGTGCGACTCGCCGGTGACCGCGGTGACCGTGACGAACGACGTGATCGGCGTGCCGGAGTTCGTGATGAACGACTTCGACCCGTTGATCACCCACTCGCCGCCTTCGAGCCGCGCGGTCGTGCGCGTCGCGCCGGCGTCGGACCCCCCGCCGGGCTCGGTCAGGCCGAAGCCCGCGAGCGACTCGCCGGTCGCGAGCGGGGGCAGCCACTTGCGCTTCTGCTCCTCGGTGCCGAAGTGCCAGATCGGCATCGCGCCGAGCCCCACCGCTGCCTCGAGCGTGATCGCCAGCGACGAGTCGACGCGCGCGAGCTCTTCGATCGCGAGGCACAGGGTGAGAAAGTCGGCGCCCGAGCCCCCGTACTCCTCGGGGAACGGGAGCCCGAAGAGGCCGAGCTCGGCCATCTGCTTGACGGCGTCCATCGGGAGCTCGTGCTCGTGGTCCCAGCGCTCGGCGTTCGGCCGCACCGCGTCCTCGACGAACGAGCGGACGACCTGCTGGAACTCCTGCTGCTCTTCAGAGAGGTCGAAATCCATGCCCGGCAGACTATCTGCCCGGCTCTAGGTGAACAGCTTCGGCAGCTTCGCCTTCGCCGACAGCGACCCGGACACCTTCAGCTTGCGCTTCAACAGCGCCCAGCGCGGGTCCTCCCGCTCGACCGCGATCTTGGCGAAGTCCGCGGCCGACGTCTCGAGGCGCAGCGCCGGCTCGCCCGCCGTTCCCGGCTTCGCCTCCGCGTGGCCGTTCGTCACGACCACGTGCCACGGCTCGGCGTCGGTGAAGTCCCACTGGATCGGGCCGCCCAGCGAACGGGCGACCTCGAGGTCGATCCCCCTCGCCATGCCGTCGAAGAGGATCTCGAACGCCTGCGGGCTGACCTTCGGCTCCCGCCGGTCGTCGCCCATGATCCCGTCCTCGAGCAGCACCCACAGCCGCCGCGACCGATCCTCGTACGACAGGCTGCGGTCCTCGCGCGACAGCACGCGGATCTCGACGGGATCGATCCCGATACGGCGCAGCTTGGTATCGAACCCGCGCAGGCCGAACGCGTAGATCTCGACGAGTGTGAAGTCGAAGCACTCCGCGTACTCGTGGTCGAGGTTCGGAGGGACGAAGACGCCGACCGACCAAGGCAGCACGCGGTCGAGCATCTCGATCGCAGCCGCGCGGCAATCGGCCGACGAACGGATCAGGTCGCCGAGCAGCTTGATCCCGAACGCGACGTGCCGCGACTCGTCGCGCGACACGTTGTCGATGCCCTCGCGGAACCCGGGCAGGATCTGGAGCTTGTGGACGTATCGCTGGATGAAGTGCTGCCCCGGCGTCGCCAGCAGGCCCTCGACGACGACGTGGTACAGCGCGACGGACTGCGCGAGCAGCTCACGGTCCTTCGGTTTCTTGCGCAGCGCGTCGGTGACGCGGTCGAGCTCCGCGAAGA
>DASQEJ010000286.1:0-2194 GCA_035633715.1 Actinomycetota bacterium
GTCGCCGACCACGTGATCTTCACGAGCGAAGCCTTCGAGTCGTACACGAAGCGCCTCTCGACGGAGGTGACGGCGTGAGCACCAAGAGCGATCCCAGGGACGTGATCCTGGCCCCCGTCGTGAGCGAGAAGAGCTACTCGCTCCTCGACCTCAACACGTACACGTTCGTCGTGCACCCCGACGCGAACAAGACCGAGATCCGCCAGGCCGTCGAGGCCATCTGGGGGGTCAAGGTCCTGTCCGTCAACACCATCAATCGCAAGGGCAAGCTCAAGCGGTTCCGGTTCGTCGAGGGCCGCCGGCCGAACTCGAAGCGGGCGATCGTCAAGCTCGCCGAGGGCGACAAGATCGAGATCTTCGAGACGCAGGGTTAGGGAGCCACATGCCAATTCGTAAAGCGAAGCCGACATCGCCGGGACGCAGGTTCCAGTCGCACTCCGACTTCTCGGACGTCACGCGCTCGGAGCCCGAGAAGTCCCTGCTCGAGCCCAAGCCGAAGAAGGGCGGGCGCAACTCGTACGGGCGCATCACCACGCGTCATCAGGGCGGCGGGAACAAGGTCCGCTACCGCCAGATCGACTTCCGCCGCAACAAGGACGGGATCCCCGCCAAGGTCGCGCACGTCGAGTACGACCCCAACCGCAACGCCCGCATCGCGCTGCTCCACTACAAGGACGGCGAGAAGCGCTACATCCTCATGCCCAACCGCGTGAAGGTCGGCGACGTCATCCAGTCCGGGCCGGGCGCGGACATCCGTCCGGGCAACGCCCTCCCGCTCCGGAACATCCCGGTCGGTACGGTCGTGCACAACGTCGAGCTCCGGCCCGGCGCCGGCGGCAAGATGGCGCGCTCCGCGGGGGCCTCGGTCCAGCTCGTAGCGAAGGAGGGGACGAACGCCACGCTGCGTCTCCCCTCGGGCGAGATGAGGATGGTCCCGATCGCGTGCCGCGCGACCGTGGGCGAGGTCGGCAACGCCGAGGCCGAGCTGATCTCCGTCGGCAAGGCCGGCCGCAACCGCTGGAAGAACAAGCGGCCGTCCGTCCGCGGCGTCGCGATGAACCCGGTCGACCACCCGCTCGGCGGGGGCGAGGGCAAGTCCTCCGGCGGCCGTCACCCGGTCAGCCCCTGGGGCAAGAAGGAAGGGCGCACGCGCAAGTCCAAGCCGTCCGACGCCATGATCGTCCGCCGGCGAGGCAAGAAGAGAGGTCGTTAGCAGATGCCGCGTAGCTTGAAGAAGGGCCCGTTCGTGGACGACCACCTCCTGCTGAAGGTCGACGCGATGAACAAGCGCAACGAGAAGCGCGTGATCAAGACGTGGTCGCGGCGTTCGACGGTGATCCCCGAGATGGTGGGTCACACGATCGCCGTGCACGACGGGCGCAAGCACGTCCCGGTGTACGTCACGGAGTCGATGGTCGGCCACAAGCTCGGCGAGTTCGCGCCGACGCGTGCGTTCCGGACCCACGGCGGCTCCGCCGAGCGTTCCACGAGGGTGAGGTAATGGCTCGCAAGATCGCTCCCGACGCACAGGAGGCCATCGCGACCGCGCGGTACATCCGCATCTCGCCGACGAAGGCGCGGCAGGTCGTCGACCTGATCCGCAACCGCCACGTCGACGACGCGCGGCGTGTCCTGCGGTTCAACGAGCGCGCCGCCTCGACGACCGTCGGCAAGGTGCTCGAGTCGGCGATCGCGAACGCCGAGCACAACCGCGGCCTGCCGGCCGACGAGCTCGTCGTCGCCAGGGCCTGGGTCGACGAAGGCCCGACGCTGCGGCGGTTCCGCCCCCGCGCCATGGGACGCGCCACGCGGATCCGCAAGCGCACGTGTCACATCTCGGTCGTCGTCGGACGGCCGGAGGACATCGTCGAGCAGCTGCCGGAGGCCCCGACGTCAAAGCAGACGGCCAAGCGCGTGAGGAAGTCGACGGCAGGCAAGCCGGCGCCCGAGGCCTCGGCTACCGAAGCGTCCCAGGCGACCGAGGCGTCGCCTCCGAAGACCACCAAGAAGAAGACCACCAAGCGCAAGTCCACCGAACAGTCGTCCGAGAAGGAGGCCGAGTAATGGGTCAGAAGGTCCACCCGTACGGCTTCCGTCTCGGCATCCACACCGACTGGAAGTCCCGCTGGTTCACCGAGAAGCAGTACAAGGACTACCTCGTCGCCGACCTGCGCATCCGCGAGTACCTGATGGG
>DASQEJ010000287.1:0-5591 GCA_035633715.1 Actinomycetota bacterium
AGCAGCAGGAAGATCCCCAAAAGGAACGAGAAGTCGCCGATCCTGTTGACGATGAACGCCTTGTTCGCGGCGGCCGCCGCCGAGCGCTTCTCGAACCAGAACCCGATCAACAGGTACGAGCAGAGGCCGACGCCCTCCCACCCGACGAACATCAGCACGAGGTTGTCGGCGAGGACCAGCAGGAGCATGGACGCCGCGAAGAGGTTCAGGTAGGCGAAGAAGCGCGGGTAGCGGGGATCGTCGTGCATGTAGCCGATCGAGTAGACGTGGATGAGCGTCCCCACGCCGGACACGACGAGCACCATGACGATCGACAGCTGGTCGACGAGGAGATCCGCGCCGACGTCGAGGCCCCCGATCCTGATCCAGTCGAAGAGGTGGACGACGTGCTCGCGGGCGTTGTGCCCCTCACCGTGGGCCTCGTGGCCGAGCATGCCGGCGAACATCACGGCGCCCATCACGAACGAGAGGCCGATCGCGGCCGACGCCAGCGGGCCGGCGAGGCGCCCGATCCTCTTGCCGAGAAACAGCAGCAAGACCGACACGGCCAGGGGGGCCGCGATCACGAGCGGCGCGAGGTTGCCGAAGGTGGGCATCGACGTCAGGTGATCTACCACCGCAGCAAGCTCGCCTCGTCTACGTCGGCCGTGCCCCTGCGCCGCGCTATCAACAGGATGATCGCCAGGCCGACGACGACCTCGGCGGCCGCGACGACCAGGACGAAGAACACCAGGACCTGCCCGGCCACCTCGCCGTGCATCCGAGCGAACGTCACGAACACGAGGTTCACCGCGTTCAGCATCAGCTCGATGAACATGAACATCACGATCGCGTTGCGGCGCGTGAGGACGCCGACGACGCCGATGGTGAACATCAGCGCCGCGAGGACGAGGTAGAAGCCTGGATCGACGCCGTTCATGCCGGCTCGCCCTGACTTTGCGCGCCGGCCGAGGCCACCGCTCCGGGCTGCGCGCCGGCCGAGCCCGCCCCTATCGGCTGGGGCCCATCCGATTCGGACGGCTGCGAGATCGGGCGGCTGCCCGTGTCGCCGATGCGGCGGGCGAGCACCATCACGCCGACGATCGCCACGACGAGGAGGATCGACGTGACCTCGAACGGGAGCAGGTAGCGCGAGAACAGCACGTTCGCGAGGGCCTTCACGTTGCCGGGGTCCTGGTTGACGGCTTCGAGCGCCTCCGGGCCCCCCTCGCCGCCTCCCGCGACGAAGTCGACACCTCGCAGCACGACGTAGAGGACCTGGGCCGCGAGCAGCGCGCCGAGCCCGAGGGCGAACGGGCGTTGCCCCGCCAGGGGCTCCGTCAACGCTTCTCGCTTGTCGACGCCGAGCAGCATGATCACGAACAAGAAGAGCACCATGATCGCCCCGGCGTAGACGATGATCTGGACGATCGCGACGAAGAACGCGCCCTGGAGCAGGAACGCGACGGCGAGGGCGACCTGCGATCCGACCAGGAACAGCGCGACGTGCACCGCGTTGGGGGCGAACAGCATCGCCATCGAGCAGCCGAGCGCGACGACGAACATCACGCCGAACACGATCACCTCGAGGTTCACGTCAGATCCCGCGCCTTGTTCGGCGAGCGCTTGCCCGAGGGGTTCAGGATGATCGCCTTGTCGTCGGGATGGACGGTTCCGGGGACGCCGCCGGACTCGCCCGCTGCGCTGCGGCTCGCCACGGTGCCGTCGTCGAGCCGCCCCTCCGACCCCACCTCGCGGCGCGTCTCCCAGTGGCGCACGATCGGCTGGTCGACGATCAGCTGGTCCTTCGTGTAGATGAGCGCCTCGCGCGAGTCGCCCGCCAGCTCGTACTCCGTCGTCATCAACAGCGCCTCGGTCGGGCACGCCTCGATGCACAGCCCGCAGAAGATGCAGCGCAGGTAGTTGATCTGGTAGATCTGCGCGTACCGCTCGCCCGGCGAGAACCGCGCCTCCGGCGTGTTCTCGGCCCCCACGACCTGGATCGCGTCGGCCGGGCACGCGCCCGCGCACAGCTCGCAGCCGATGCACTTCTCGAGCCCGTCGGGGTGACGGTCGAGGATGTGGCGGCCGCGGTAGCGCGGGAACGGCTGGCGGCGCACCTCCGGGTACGACACCGTCTCCTTGCGCTGGAAGACGTTCTTCAGGACGACGCGCATGCCGGTGAAGATCTCAGGCAGAGCCACGCGTCACCGCCTTGCCTCTGGTCACGGAGCGCGCTCGCGACGCCGCCAGGCTCTTCAAGCGCGGGTCACCGCGCCCCACCCATACGAGGACGAGGACCATCACCGCGGCGAACACCCCCATGCGTACCTGCCGGTCGAGCTCCGCGGTGTTGAACACCGCCGTGACCATGATCCACACGAGGGCCGCCGGGATGAGGCGCTTCCACCCGAGCCACATCAGCCGGTCGTAGCGCAGGCGCGGAAGGCTCCCGCGCAGCCACACGAACAGGTAGATGAACAACGCGGTCTTGATCGTGAACCACAACAGCGGCCACACCCACGGCAAAAAGCCGAAGATCGGGCCGTCCCATCCGCCGAAGAACAGCGTGACGGCCATCGCCGAGATCACGACGACGTGGATGTACTCGCCGAGGAAGAACATCGCGAACCTGATGCCGGAGTACTCGGTGTGGAAGCCGGCGACGAGCTCGGTCTCGGCCTCGGGCAGGTCGAACGGCGCGCGGTTGGTCTCGGCGATGCCGGCGACGAGGAAGATCAGAAACGCCGGCCACTGCGAGAGGATGTACCAGTTCGGCACGAACTCGAAGACGTTCGCGATC
The DNA here is from genome assembly GCA_035633715.1 of Actinomycetota bacterium. Classification (GTDB taxonomy): domain Bacteria; phylum Actinomycetota; class CADDZG01; order CADDZG01; family WHSQ01; genus JALZEG01. The sequence continues at coordinate 2,783 of DASQEJ010000287.1, forward strand.
CCCTCCAGCAGCGGCACCCCGTCGAAGAACGTCACGTCGCTGCGCGCCGCCGCCTGGATCTCGACGATCTCGACCGTCGACAGCGTGCCGGCCGCGAGCGCGATGGGCACCAGCGAGAGCCCCAGCGCGATCTCGTACGAGATCATCTGCGCGCTCGAGCGGATGGCGCCGAGCAACGGGTACTTCGATCCCGACGCCCACCCGGCGAGAACGACGCCGTAGACACCGAGCGAACCCATCGCGAGGAAGTAGAGGATGCCGATGTTGAGGTCGCTGACGATCAGGCCGACCTTGCGGTCGCCCGACGTGACGGTGTCGCCGATGGGGATGACCGCGAACGCGAGGAACGACGGGACCATCGCGAACAACGGCGCCAGCGCGAAGGTCCAGCGGTCGGCCTTCGCCGGGCGGAAGTCCTCCTTGAAGAACAGCTTGATCCCGTCCGCGAGCGTCTGCAGCAGCCCGAACGGCCCCCACCGGTTGGGCCCGATCCGAGCCTGCATGTCCGCGAGCACCTTCCGCTCCGCCCAGATCACGAGCAGCGTCACGAGCAGCAGCGCGAGGAACGCGAGCACGACCTTGATCGCCGCGACGACGACGGGGAACGCGGTGACGTCCTGCCACAGCTCGCTCACGCGCGCCTCACCTCGACGCGTGGGTCACGGTCGCCGATGAGCGCGTTGGCGCGTGCGCCCGGCTGGTCGAAGGCGACGAAGACCGCGCCCTCGGCGACGTCGCCGATCCTGAGCGGGAGCGTCACCTCCGCGCCGTTGCCGGAGACGACGACCTCGTCGCCGTCGGCCAGCCCCAGCTCCTTCACGTCCCGGTCGTGCATCTCGACGAACGCGCCCTTGGCGAGAGACCTGAGGGCCCGGGTCCGGGCGACCATGGCGCCGGAGTCGTAGATGAACCGGCCCGTGTAGAGCCTGAAGCCCTCGCCGGGACGCGGGTCGTGCACGTGATGCTCCGACTCGGCGTCCTTCAGACCCGGCTTCGCCGCGGCCTCCGGCACCTGGCCGGGCCGCTGCTTCGCCTCGAACGCGCGCAGCTCCCACGACAGCGGCCAGTTCTGCCCCGTGTGGAACGGCGCTCCCGCGCGATGGCCCTTCGGGTAGCGGCCGCCGGGCCCGGAGACCATCGCCGCGCCGCGGCTGGGATCGTTGGACCACGGCGACTCCGCCTGCGGCGCCGGAGCTTCCACCGGCTTCGTCAGGTCGTCGGTGTCGATCGCCTTGTGCGGCTTGCTGGCCTTCTTGATCTCCTTCCACACGTCGTCGAAGCCGCCGAGCTTCCAGTCGGAGCCCAGCGTCGCCGCGATGCGAGAGCAGATCCGCCACGGCTCGAGCGAGCTGCCGCGAGCGGCGAGCAACGGCTCGAGCTTCTGGACGCGGCGCTCGAGGTTCACCAGCGTGCCCTCGCGCTCGGCGTAGGCCGTGCTCGGCAGGACGACGTCGGCGAGCAGCGCGGTCTCGGTCGGGAACAGCTCGACGACCGCAGTAAACGCGCCGGTCTCGAGCGCCTTCAGCGCGAGCGCGCCGTCGGGGAAGTCGGAGATCAGGTCGGCGCCGAATATCAGCAGCGCGTCGAGCTCGCCCGCGGCCGCGGCTTCGAGCATCTCGCGGGTCCCGCGCCCCGGCTCCTTCACGACCTTGTAGCCGGGCTCGAGCCCAGGGTGCACGCCCATGTCGATCATTCCCTGGGACCCCGCGTGCGGCGGGCAGACGAGGAGCTTCGCCTCCTTCGCCTGCGCGAGCTCGATCGCGGCCTCGAAGATCTCGGTCTCGTCGCGGCCCGGCGACGTCGGTCCCCAGCACACGACCATCGGTCCGCCGAGGTCGTTGGCGACGGCGGCGTCGTTGCCGATCATCCGGATCGTGTCGGCCTCGCGACCGGCGTCCGTCCGCACGACGTGCGCGGCGAAGTCGTCGAGCGCGGTCCGCCTCGGCCCGATGACCGTCAGCTTCACGTTGCACTCGTTGACGGCCTTGCGCAGGCGGAGGAACAGGACCGGGAGAGTCTCCTTCGGGTCCGGGCCGATCCACACGATGCTGCGAGCGGCCTCGAGGTCGCGCATCTCGGCCGACGACCCGGCCGCGCCGTGCAGGCGCAGCGCGAGCTCGTACGGCGCGCCGTCGTCCTGGATCCGCGAGTCGACGTCCTTCGTCTTCAGCTCCTTGCGGGCGAGCCGCGCGATCGCGTACGCGTCCTCGGTCGTGAGGTGGCCTCCGGCGATGACGCCGACGCGCTTGTCCTTGACCTTGTCCGCGACCTGCTGGAGCGCCTGCCCCCACCCCGTGGGCTCGAACTCGCCGGAGTCGTTGCGAACGAGCGGCGTGTCGAGCCGGTCCTCGCTGTTGACGTAGTGGAACCCGTAGCGACCCTTGTCGCAGACCCAGAAGTCGTTGACGTTCTCGTTCGGCATCGCCTGGCAGCGAACGAGCTTGTCGGACCGCTGCTCGTTCGAGATCGGGCAACCGACGGCGCAGTAGCTGCACACGCTCGGCGAGGTGTCGAGGTCCCACGGCCGCGACACGAAGCGGTAGGGCCGCGACAGCAGGGCGCCGACCGGACAGATCTGGACGGTGTTGCCGGAGAAGTAGCTGTCGAAGGGCTCGTCCGAGAACGTGAGGATCTGCGTCCCGGCCCCCCTGTCCACGAGCTGGATGAACTGGTCGCCGGCGATCTCCTCGCAGAACCGGACGCAACGCCAGCACAGCACGCAACGCTCGCGGTCGAGCACGACGAGCTCGGAGATCTCGAGCGCCTTCTCGTAGGTGCGCTTCGGCTCGACGTAGCGGCTCGATCCGGG
>DASQEJ010000288.1:0-15209 GCA_035633715.1 Actinomycetota bacterium
CGGCTACACGTCGGTGATCGTGACGAACCACCACGTGATCGAGGACGCGATCCGCGGGGGAGGGCCCGACGTGTTCGTCAACCGCGGCGGGGAGCGCTTCGAAGCGGTCGTCACCGGATGGGACCGGCGGAACGACCTCGCGGTCGTGGACGTCGCGGCCGACGTCCCTGCTCTCGAATGGGCGGTCGACCACGGCCACGACCCGGCGGTGGGCGACTTCGTCGTCGCGATCGGCAGCCCCTTCGGCCTCTCCGGGACGTCGACGACCGGTGTCGTCTCGCAGCTGTATCCGAACTACGTGCAGATCGACGCGGCGATCAACCCCGGTAACTCCGGTGGTCCGCTCCTGAACAAGTTCGGCGAGGTCCTCGGCGTCAACACGTTCAAGCTGCAGGGCGAGAACCTGAACTTCGCGGTGCGGGTCGAGATCCTGTGCGAGAACATCGTCACCGACTGTTGAAGCGCCGCGTAACCGCACAAACCTGAGCAAGCAAGGAGGAATCGCCCCGGCCCCCGCAGAACCCGGTCCCTCGACACGGCTCGATCTCGACTGGGAGGGGTTCCGATCTCACGCACAGACGTCTCGCGCGCGCCCGTAGTCCGAGCACTGCCCGCTCTTCTCGCCGCCTTCGCCCTCGTGGCGGGCGGCGCCGAGCCCGTCACCGCCGCAGCCCCCGCCTATCCGTACGAGGTGATCGACCTCGGCACGTTCGGGGGCGAGCTCTCGAACGCGTTCGCGATCAACGACGCGGGCGAGGTGGTCGGCCGCGCCGAGACCCCGACCCGCGCGACCAAAGGGTTTCTGTGGCGCGACGGCGAGATGATCGACATCGGAGGGCTCAGCTCGTCCGGCACGGGCACGACCGGGTACGCGATCAACGACCGCGGTGAGGTCGTGGGCAGCAGCCTCGCGCCGGACCCGCAGTTCGGGGGCCGGTCGTCGATGCCGTTCTACTGGTCCGAGGAGGGGGCGCAGCCGGAGCCGTTCACGCGCGCGGGGACGATCGACAACCCCAGCCCCGCCGGCATGGGCGTCACCCGCGCGGAGTTCACCGCGACGTGTCCGGACGCGCCCGCGACGCAGGGGCTCGACGCCCACGTCTTCACGCTCCCGGACGTGCCCCTCGACGGCGCCGTAGCTGAGATCGCCGGCGACAACGCGGGCGGCGACTACGACCTGCGCGCTACGACCTGGACGAGCGACTGCACGATGGGCGCCGAGGCAACGGACGCGGGCGCGGACCTCAGGCTCGCGCTCGCGGAGGGCACGCGCTACGTCCTCGTGTCGACCGACTCGGGCTTCGCCACCGACGTCGCGATGCCGGTGACGCCGGCGCCGTCGAAGATGTTGAACCTCGGCCGGGACCTCACGCGCACGGGGACGGGGACCACGAGGGACGTCAACAACTCCGGCGTCGCGGTGGGGGTGTGGCGCAACGCCCCGTTCACGTGGAGCCGCGCCGGCGGCTACGACGAGCTGGCCTTCCTTCCGGGTGCCTACTGGAAGCAGGCGGAGGCGATGGCGATCAACGACCCCGGCGTGATCGTCGGCTGGGGCACCGACGACGAGGGCTTCAAGAAGCCGGTCCGCTGGGACACGACGGGCGCGATCGAGGAGCTCCCGGTTCTGCCCGGCGGTAAGTACGGCGTCGTCAACGACGTCAACGGCCGCGGGGTGATGGTCGGGGAGGCCGACGGCACGACCGATCGGGGCCTGCGCCCCAGGCCCGTCGTGTGGCAGCCCGACGGCACGATCGAGGCCATCCCCCTGGCGCCGGTCGACCCTCCGCTCGACATGGGCTACGCCGAGGGGATCAACGACCGCGGCACGATCGTCGGCTGGGACATGAGCTCGATCCAGGGCGACGGCCGTCAGGTCGCGTGGATCCGCAGCGCCGACGGCGTGAAGACCGCGCTGAACGACCTGATCGACCCCGCTTCCGGTTGGGACATCCGCGTCCCGCTGGACCTCAACGAGCGCGAGCAGATCGTCGGCATAGGGATCCTCACGGTCGACGGCGTCACCTATCCGGGCCGCGCGTTCCTCCTCGATCCGGTCGCCCCTCCGGTCGACCCGGAGCGGCGGGAGACGTCGCTCGACCTAGCCGTCGAGGGACGGGGCCAGGCGATGACGCTGGTAGCGCGGCTGTCGGACGCCGCGTCGGGCGAGCCGCTCGAAGGCAGGGCGATCGCGTTCCGTTCGGACGGCGAGCTGCTCGGCTCCCGCGTGACCGACGCCTCGGGGGCCGCACGGATCGAGGTCCCGCCGGGCCACAGGGGGGCGAACCGGACCTACGAGGCCGCGTTCGCGGGCGACGACGCCTACGCGCCGGCATCGGCGCAACCGTCCGGCCCCTGACCGGACCGGCGACTCCGTCATAGCGGGCCTATCATCCCGCGATGACAGAGGCGTTCGAGGAGAGGCAACGTCGGCTCGTCGAGACGTTGGGGAGCGGGAGCGCGTCCGACATGCGCTCCGGCACCTTGATCGTCGTGCCGTCGCTGACGTTCCCGGAGTCCGAGCTTCGGAAGCTCGTCGGCGTCCAGTTCTACGAAGAACGCCTTCTCTTCCTGCTCTTGCTCCTGGCGCACCCGGACCTCAGGATCGTGTTCGTCACCTCGGTCCGCGTCGAAGAGCCGATCGTCGACTACTACCTGCGGTTCGTCCCCCGCGACGCGAAGCCCGAGGACAGGTTGTGGCTCGTCGCGTTGTGGGATCCGCAGCCCCGCCCGCTCACCGCGAAGCTCCTCGAGTCGCCCGACGCGCTGGCGCGCCTCCGCGAGCTCGCGCGCGGCGGGTCGTGCCTGTTGACCTTCAACGTCTCGGAGCTCGAGAAGGAGCTGTCCGACGCGATCGAAGCGCCGCTCTACGGATGCCCTCCGGACCTGGCGGTCCTGGGGACGAAGTCGGGCTCCCGGCGCGTCGCCCGCGAGGCGGGCGTCGCCGTCCTCCCGGGGTTCGAGGACCTCTACTCACTGGACGAGGTGGAACAGGCGCTCGACGAGCTGCGCGACTCGGCGGGTCCGGACGGGGCCGCGGTCCTGAAGCTGAACGGCGGGTTCTCGGGGCAGGGGAACGCGGTCGTCGACCTGAGGGAGGACGTCCCGCTAACGGAGCGGAGCACCACGTTCTGCGCGGCCGAGGAGTCGTGGCCGTCGTTCGGCGCGAAGCTCGCCGTCGAGGGCGGCGTCGTCGAGCAACGCCTGAAGGTCGACGGGATGGCCTCGCCGAGCGTCCAGATGCGGATCGCACCGGACCGGACCGTCGAGGTCGTGTCGACGCACGATCAGATCCTCGGAGGGCCGGACGACCAGGTCTACCTCGGCTGCCGGTTCCCGGCCGACGAACGGTACCGGCTGCCGATCCAGGAGTGCGGGCGGCGCGTCGCGCACGTCCTCGCCGAGCGCGGCGTGATGGGCTCGTTCGGGATCGACTTCGTGATCGCGCCCGGCGACGACCCGACTCCGTTCCTGACGGAGATCAACCTCCGCATGGGCGGTACGACCCACCCGTTCCTGATGACGGAGTTCGTGACGGGAGGCGCCTACGATGAAGCCACCGGCCGGTTGCTCGCCGGGGGCCGCGCCAAGCACTACGTCGCGACCGACAACCTCAAGTCCGACGACTACGTCGGACTGGCCCCCGAGACGCTGATCAGAGCGATCGACGACGCCGGGCTCGGCTTCGACGCCGCGACGAAGACGGGGGTCCTCCTCCATCTGCTCGGCGCGTTGAAGAAGCACGGCAAGGTCGGGATGACGTGCGTCGCCGACTCGGCCCCCGACGCCGAGACGCTGTACGAGGAAGCGTGCGCGGTGCTGGATCGGGCCGCGGCCGCGCGGTCCTAGTGCGCTACCAGGACGCGAACGGGATGTCGCCCAGGTAGCGGCTGTCCGACGTCACCACGACCGCGTGCTGCGCGAACCCGCCCTCGGAATTCACGAGCGCGACCATCTGCCGGTACATCGCGTTCACCTGGGCCGGTGTCGCGTTCTTCGCCGCCACGAACGGCGCGATCCGCTTCAGGTATGCCCTGCCCACCCCCCCCGGCAGGAACGGCACGCCGAACATCGGCAGCAGCTTGCCCGCCGCCTTCGCCGGCGCGTCGTCCATGACCAGCGTGGCGCCGTGCTCCGCCAGGTCGTTGATCGCGCCACGGGTGCCCGGCGGCAGACGCCGGGCCTTGATGTTCTTGTCGATGTAGCGCTGCATCACGAACTCGCGCTCGGCCCGGTTCAGCGGCTCGAGTATCGGCCTCCCCGCGGAGTCCCGTCCCGTGACCTTGGCCATGCCGACGGCGTCCGCGTCGGGCGTCTGCGGTGCGGCCTCCGGCAGGTCCACCACGGTCTTGCGGTTGACCACCTGGTTGTTGCGCGTCGTGTCGACGACCTCGATCTCGTACTTCTTCACGCGGATCAGCTTCGCCTCGGCCTGACCCTCCACCACGTGGACCTCTTCGTAGTGCGCGGTGACGAAGCGCTGGAGGCCCGACTCGTTCGGTGCGACGTCGAGCGGCACGCGCGCCTCCTGGCCGACGACCTGCCGCAGGCGCTCTTCCTTCGACCCCGCGGCGGGGTTGTGGTACGCATCCCAGCTCTTCTGAGCCTTCTCCCACTCCTTCACCGCGGCCTGTTGCCTCATCTTCGGCAGGTCGTCGAATCCCGCCAGCGTGCGCGGGTCGGGGCCCGTCCAGACGTTCGCCTCCGCGAGGACGTCCTTCGGCGCGCCCGCGTCGAGCATCGCTGCCTTGCCGGTCTTCGCCGCGGTGAGCTCGGTCTTCGCGACGCCTCCGACCTTGCGGAGCGCGCTCGACGGCTTCAACACCTCCGCGAGGTGGAGCTCGAGGCCCGTCTTCTCGAAGTACTCCATCTCCAGCGACTTGAGGATCCCGGCCTTCGCTTCGAGCGTGGTCTCGGGGACGCCGCCGAGGTTCGGGAGCTCGTAGACGTTGCCGAGGTCGCTCGACTGCACGACGGTCGCACCCTCGACGTTCTCCAGGTAGTTGCCCTTGCGCGTGAGCTCGGCGACCTCGGCGTTCGCCATGCCCTGAGGCGCGCCGCCTCCGCCCATCTCGATCTTCGGCGGGCCCTTGGCGACGTTCGCGCCCTCGTCGAGCACACCCGAGGCCTCGCCTGCGCGGATGATGCCGGCCCCGTTGCCTTTGAAGATGACGCCCTTGAGCTTGCCCGCGCCCTTCACGATGCCGCCGCCGAGCAGGATGTCGAAGATCGGCACGAGGCCCTTGTTGAGGATCGCCGCGTCGCGCTTCGCCCACTGCCGCTGGAACGCGACCGGGTCGGTGTCGGCGAGCCTGAGCAGCTCGTCGCGCGCTGCGGACTCGGAGTCGTATGCCTCCTTCAGCTTTACCGCGGTCTTCATCGCGCCCCTGATCCCCCCGCCGCGTTGCGTCTCTTCGAGCGCCTGCACGAGGTAGGTCCCGTTCTCGCGCCACTTGGGGATCTCTTTCTTGACGGCGTTGACGAGGTTGTTGGTGTCGGCGGCGGTGCCGTCGATCAGGTGCATGGCGTACGCCTCGAACTGCGCCCGCTCGTCGGGGGTCGCGCTCCCGAGGACGTAGTTGGCCGTGAGCATCGACTCGGCCCACGAGTCCTTGACGAACTTCTGAGTCTCGGCCCCCAGGTCCGTCCAGCCCTTGACGTACTTGGCCCCGCCTTTGCCTAGCTCGGCCCACATCGTCTCGTTGTAGACCTGGTCCAGCTCGTCGGCGGTGTGGCCGTCGATGTCCTCCTTCGGGAGGAGCGCGGCGACCATCTCGGGCGCGGCCCCCCGCAACAGCGCGATCGAGAAATCGGTGGGGGAGAGCGGGAACCCGGTCTCGCTGCCGAACCACTGTCGGCGGCGCTCCGGTGGGAACAGCTCGGCCATGCGCGCCGACACCGCCTCGCCCCGCCTGACCATCGACGCGTACGCCCGGCCGAAGGTCTCCTGCAGCAGCTGGTCCATGGCCTGCATGCGCAGCCACTGACCGACGTTGCGCGTCATCTCGATGCCGTCTTCGATCTCGTACTTCAGAGAGTGGCCCTCTTTGTGCTCGTTGCCCTCGGGGTCGAGGGCGATCACCTGTGAGTGCGCGGCTGCGATCCCTTTGTCCGTGGCCTCGACCTCGAACGTGAACGTCTTCTCGTCGCCGGGCGCGAGCGTCAGCGCGGGATCGATCGCCGGCGTCGGGCCCGAGACGATCTCGAGGCCCCCAGTGCTGCGCGGGTCGACGACGAGGGGCTGGCCGCCGGTGAACGAGAGGCTCGTCAACGGCTCGTCGCCTTCGTTCGTGAGCGTGAGCTCGACCGTCTGCGTCTGGGCGATCGTGATCATGCGGTCGAGTGAGTACCCGCGGCCCGGTCCGTAGGCCGTGAGCGTGACGTCGAGTCCCTTGAACGATCCGGGCCCGACCACCGGGACGGCCTTCCACTGCCACGGGAGCCCGTACTCCGACACGTCGGGATCGCTCCCGAAGTCCCGCATGTTGCGTCCGGTGACGCCGACGAGCGCGACTAGATCGCGCGGGATCGTCCCGGTCGCCGACCGCAACGTCATCTTCTGGCAGACGGCGAGGTTGCCCGCGCCGGTGCACTCCGGCTGGGATCGGATGTCGAGGTACAGACCTTCGGCGTCGTTCGACGGAACCTGGACGAGGTTCCCGTTCTGCCCCCTCTTGTAGAGCTGCAGCTCGGTGTCCCAAAAGTCCAGGCAAGGCGCGGGCCTGCCCGTCCCGCACGACGCCTCCCACTCGAACACCAGCTCCCTGTTGAGCTCCACGCGCGCGGGCAGGACGGGCTCCTCCCACGTCCCGAGGCGCGTCCCCACGCACGGCATCGCTTCAAGAAGGAAGAGGGTCGTGCCGTCGGGCTTTTCGACCTCCCAGTTGTTTCTCTGGGGGTTGTCCGTGTACTGGGCCGGGCACGCCGGGAGCGTCGGCGGGGCCGCCGTCGCCGCGCTCGACCCCAGGGCCCCGGCGAGCAGAGTGACGGTGACGGCCCCCGCGAGGGCGCGCCGGAGCCGCGGTCGTGCGAGTCGTGCGTCAGCCATCCGGTGGTCTCCTCCGGTCGCGTCTCGCCAGCACCCCCTGCCCGAGGCAACTATGGCGCGGTGGTAGCGCCGGCTCCATGGCCTTTTCGGACGGTTCGCGACGGCGCCCGCTCGCCTCACGGACCATGTGTCGCTTCCCGAACTACGTAACCGACGGGGGTCCTCACCGGCGCGCTCGGGGACCGGGCTCGTCTCGAGGCGCGCATCGTTATGGTGTTCGGTATGGCGAACGACCACGGGAAAGGGCCGTCGACCGTCCGCAGGATGCGCCGGCTCGCGCTCGCATTTCTGATAGCCGCCGTGCCGCTCGCCCCTGCGTTCGCCGAGACCGAGGCCCTGGACTTCGTGCGAAAGGGCGTGCAGTCCCACGGGCCCGACGACAGCAGGTGGGGAGCAGTGGCGGTTGACCGCGACGAGCTGCGACGCCTGTGGGACCGCTACGAGCAGAAGGGTCGGCCCCCGCGCGTGCGTTTCCGTACGAGGGTCGCGGCGCTGGCCGGGACCGGCGGTTCGAGCACGTGCCCCCTCCGGCTCCACGACCTCCGGCTGAACCGAGAGCGGAAGCGGATCCTGTTCCGGGTGTACGAGCACGTGCCCGAGCCTGGCGGCGGCTGCACGGACGACTGGGTGCCGCGCACGTTCACGGTGACGGTGGCGCGCTCGGACCTGAAGCCGCTGCGGCCGAACGAGCTGCGCGTGCGGATCCGCCACATCGCCGATCCGAACCCCTGACGCCGGCGATGAACTACGTCGTCGAGCAGAAGCTCACGTTCGCGAAGCCTGCCTTCAGCGTCACGGACGAAGCGGGAAGCGAGGTCTATCGCGTCGAGGGCAAGGCGCTGCGCATGCGCGAGCAGCTGTGGATCAGGGACCTCGAGGGACGCGAGGTCGCGTTCGTCGAGCAGAAGGGCGCGCTGAGGCCGTCGTTCGAGATCACCAGCGGGGGAGCGCTCCTGGCGACGATGTCCCCCCGGCACAAGTTGTTCAAGCTCCACTTCGTCCTGACCGACGCTCGCACGGGGGCCGAGACCTTCGCCCGCGGCAACCTGAGCGGCTACGAGTACGACTTCGAGAGGAACGGAGCCGTCGTCGCGACGGTTCGCAAGAAGCGCCGGTGGACGGATCGTTACGCGCTCGGCGTCTCCGACGGCGAGGACGACGTCGTCTACATCGGGGCGGTCCTCGTGATCGACGCGTTTCTCGCAGAGGCCGAGCGCCGCCGCCGGGATTCCTAGCCGCTCTCCCGGTGCGGATCGTCCTCGAGGGAGCCATCGCGGGCGTCGCGTTCGCGTCCGGCGACACGTTCGTGATCGGGATGTGGACCTCCGGCCCCCTCGGCCCGATGACCGACGTGATGTGGTCCCGGCCCGATCGGGAGCGGGTCCTCCTCGCGCCCTCCGGCGACACGGCGGCCTTCATCTCGGGCATCTACGAGTTCGACGAGACGAGGGTTGTGCCGTGTGCGTCGACGGTGACCGAACGGGGGTTCTCGCTCGCCGCCGGAGATCTCCGCGTGGAGGCGGAGCTCGGACGGCCGCACCGGCTGTTCACGTTGCGGCCCAAGCCGTTGCGGCGATCGCTGGCGTGGGTGCGCGTCGAGGACGAGGTCGCGCGCCGTATAGGGAGGTTCGTCATCGGCGGGACCGCAGGCGTCCGGCTGCGCGGCACGACCCCCGGGGGCGCGAGGGAGTGGTACCGGATCGACGGCTACCGTCCCGTCGTGGCGGCGCGCGGCGAGCTGGCCGGGCGTGACCTGGGCCCGTTGACCGGCCTGCGCCCCGACGTCGGGTTCGGTTTCAGCGGGTTCCCGACGAAGCCCGCGTTCGTGACCTGCTCGCCCGTCCTCGAGGACGTGACGCTCGCGCCGGGGTGACCCACCATGCGCTACCGTATGGTCCGTACGACACCGTATGGAGCGGCGCGAGGCGAGGAGGCAGGCTGTGGCGGTTCCGGCGAGCGGTCTGCCCGCGGACGGGCATGTGTTCGACCACTCCCTTCGTCTCGCCGAGGCCGGCCACGGGCGCTTCAGGGGAGAGCTCGACCGGCGCTGGTGGGTCATCTCGGGTCCCAACGGGGGCTTCTTGTCGTCGCTGTGCCTGCACGCGCTCCGGCAGGTCGTCGGGACGGACCGCCACCCCCGCACGCTGAGCCTGCACTTCCCGGCCCGCGCGACCGAGGGTCCGGTCGAGGTCGAGGTCCGGATCGAGAAGGAGGGCCGGACGTTCACGTTCGCGAGCGGGCGCATGTGGCAAGAAGACAAGCTGCTGATCGCGTTCCTGGGAGCGTTCGCGGACGCCCGAGAGGCGACGGCGTTCGACGACGTCTCCGTACCCGAGGTGAGGCCGCCCGAGGAGCTCGAGGCGCCCGCGATCCCGGACGAGATGATCCCGGACTTCTCCAGGAACTTCGACTACCGCCCGGTGTCGGAGATGAACCTGTTCTCGGGGGCCGACCGCGCCGAGGCGACGGGCTGGATCCGCTTCGCGGCGGAGCGTCCGGTCGACGACCTCATGATCGCGACGACGATGGACGCGTTCTACCCGGCGATCTTCACGAAGCTGACGTCCCTCGCCGACGTCGCGACGATCGACCTGACGATCCACTTCCGCGCGACGCTTCCGTTGCCGTACGACTGGCTGCTCGGGCGGTTCACGACGCGACGGCTGACCGAGGGCTTCTGCGAAGAGGACGGCGAGGTGTGGTCCCGCGACAAGACGCTGCTCGCGCAGAGCAGGCAGCTGGCCGTGGTCCGCCCGCTGTAGGCGATCGAAGGACTAGGCTCCGGCGATGCGCGGCAAGAATGCGGGAGCGGTCCTCGTAGCGTCCGCGCTCCTGTTCCCGGCCACCGGCGCCTCCGCGACCGAAGGCTCTTCCTTCCGCAAGGCCGTCAGCAGCAACGGCGGTGTCGTGGCAAGCGTGTCGGCGCAGGCGGGGGCCGTCGGCGTCCGCATCCTCGAGCGGGGTGGGAACGCAGTCGACGCGGCAGTCGCGACGACGCTCGCCGTAGGCGTCACCCGGCCCGACCTCTGTGGGATCGGCGGCGGGGGGTTCCTCGCGTACCGCGGCTCCGGCGGAGAGGTCGCGACGCTCGACTTCCGCGAGGAGGCGCCCGCGAAGATCACCGCCGACGCGTATCAGGGGACCGGCATCTATCGCTCGTTCACCGGCCACAAGACCGTCGGCGCCCCCGGCACGATCGCGGGGATGGCGAAGGTCGCCGAGCGGTTCGGCACGATGCCGCTCGCGAAGCTGATCCGCCCCGCCCGGCGCCTCGCGGCGAACGGTGTCGTCGTCACCGAAGACCTGTCCGCCTCGATGGCCGCGAACGCCGAGAGGTTGCGGCTGTTCCCGGCGTCGGCTCGCATCTACCTCGTGGAGGGCGCGGCCCCCTACCCGCCGGGCTCCACGCTCGTCCAGAAGGGATACGCGCGCTCGTTGCGACTGGTCGAACGACGGGGGCCGCGCGCCTTCTACGAGGGACGCATCGCTCGGCTGATCGTGCGCGACATGAAGCGCAACGCCGGCCGCTATCCCGGAGACGAAGGGCTGATGCGCCGCGGTGACCTGCGTCGCTACCGCGCCAAGTGGCGGAAGCCGCTCCGGACGAGCTACCGCGGTCACCGCGTGCTCGCCGTCGGTCCACCGACGTCCGGCGGGCTGCTCGCGATCGAGATGTTCAACATCCTGAAGAACTTCGACGTGCCGTCGTTTCAGCCGTTCGGCGCCGACCGCCTCCACTACACCGCCGAGGCCCAGAAGATCGCGTGGGCCGATCGCGACGCGTACGTCGCCGACCCCGATCACACGGACGTACCGACGAGGCTCCTCGCGAGCGAGAGCTATGCCGCCGAGCGAGCCGAGGAGATCGAGAGGGATCAGGCAAAGGACTACGAGCCTGCGCAGCGCGCGGGCGAGCCGGCGCCCGCTCCGGGATACGACCAGCCCGGCGCGCACCACACCACGCACGTCTCGGTCGTCGACGCGGACGGCAACGCGGTCTCCGTCACGTGCACGGTCGAGTTCCTCTTCGGCAGCGCGGTCGTGGCGCCGGGAGCGGGCTTCATCCTCAACAACCAGCTGACGGACTTCTCGGCTCCGGGGACCGCGAACGAGCCCGAGCCCGGCAAGCGTCCCCGTTCGTCGACCACGCAGCTGATCGTCACGCGCCGCGGCCGCCCGGTCGCGGTGCTCGGAGGGGCGGGGGGGCCGCGCATCCCGATGGGCGTGATCATGACCGCGCAGAACGTCATGGACTTCGGCCTCGACCTCGCGCACGCGATCGACGCCGAGCGGTTGAACGAGCCCACGTGTTGCACGATGAACCTCGAGGATCTCCGCGTGGGCGCCGAGACGCAGGCCGAGCTGCAGGCCCGCGGCCACCAGATCGTGAGAGAAGGCGAGTACGGGTCGACGCCGATCGTCCAGGCCGCGGGCGTGAACCCCAAGACGGGCAAACAGGAAGCGGTCTCGGACCCGCGGGGCGAATGGGGCTCGGGGGGTCAGAAGGGCAACAGCCGCCGTGGGGGCGCCGTCCTCGCAGGGATGTCGCTTCTAGCCGCCGCCGCCGTCGCCCGGCTGGCGCGCCCCCGGATCCGCTAGCGCGACACGTCTTTTGGGAGCGGGGAGGAAAGCACCCCCCGGCGCCGAATCCTCGGGCAGGCGCTCTCTAGGAGGACTCTCATGAAGAAGATCTTTGCCACCACGGTCGCACTCGCGCTGGTCGCAGGAGCCTTGAGCGCTCCCGCGCTGGCCGGCAAGAAGAAGAAGGCTCCGAAGCCGGTACCGGTACCCGTGACGCTCTACTTCCACGGCACCGAGACCGCCGGCGAGGTCGACGCCGTGAACAACCTGACGGCCGGCGGCGCGATGCTGCCGATGAACTCCACCGAGCCGACCGGCTCGCCCTCGAAGTCGTTCCCGATCCTCGACGGCGTCGTGACCCCGAACGAGGCCTGCTCCGGCAGCTCGCTGTTCCCGTCGTGGACCGGCACCCTCTCCGGCCGCGTCGTCGGCGACGTCAAGGTCACGTTCAACACGATCGCTTCGGCCGGCAACGTGGACGTCGAGCTCTTCGTCGACGCCGGTCCGCTCTCTTGCAACGAGACGTACGTCGAGCCGGTGGCAGAGACCACGATCGACCTTCCCAACGGCACCGGCACGGCCGAGGCCGTCATCGAGGGTGTCGACATCCCTGTGGGCGGCATCGTCACCGTGATGATCAACCCGAGGAACCTCGACGCCCCGGCGGCCGGCAGGATCCTCTACGACTCCGCGGCCGACCCGTCCCGCATCGAGCTGACCTGCATTCCCGCAGCCGGAGCCAAGTCCTGCGTGTAGCAACACACCACGAACAAGGCGTTTCGACGGGCGTGATCCTTTCGGGTCACGCCCGTCGCTTTGCCCGGACACTGGTGGCCGTCGCGGGTCTCTCGACCATGGCGGCATGCGAAAGAACGCCACGGGAGATCGTCCCGTACGAGGCGAACCCGATTCCCGACGACGCGCCCGACGACGAGCTGTCGGTGACGGAGGCACAGGTACGTCTCGAGCCGGAGCTGTTGGAGGTGCCGAGCAAGCTAGAGCTGGGCGACACGCTGCGTTACGTAGTCGAGCTCCGCAACGACACCGACGAGCCGATATCCCTGGACCCGTGCCCGGCCTATTACCAAGCATGGGGAGAGAGCAGCGTCGGCGTGAGCCGGACGTCGAGGCTGAACTGCGCCGAAGGACCGGACGCGATAGGGCCGGGCGAGAGCCAGAAGTTCGCCATGGAGCTACCGCTGGTAGACACCGAGCCGACGGAGGGAGCGATCGTCTGGTACCTAGGCGCGCCCGACGCGGCCCGCCGAGCCGACGTGACGGTCTCAGCCGAAGTAGAGGTGGTAGCCCCGTCGGGGTGAGGTCACACCAGCGCCTGTCCACTTTGGCGGACTTGGCAGGTTTACCCAAGGTCACTTGTCGCCTCCGGCAAGGATGTTCACATTCTGGTAAGAAACCTTTCTCCGAGAGAAGGAGTCTGTAAAGCTTTCCTCGAAAGCTGCAGCAATCGGACGGGAGGGGAAGGACGGCTGGATGCCGTCCTGTGCACACGGGGGGTGGACATGCGTCAAGGACGACGTGCTGCACGGCGCCTTCGACAGGTGCTGTTGCCGATGCTGATGACGGTCGCCGCGATCGCTCCCGCCTCCCCCGCGAAGGCTGTCGCGAGCGCCGGCGTCTCCCACGCGTGTGATGCGTATGGGCACTGCGTCACCGGGAGCGCGTTCTCGTCCAACAGCGCGGTCAACGTCAGCGTCGTCGATACCGGAGTGGGCGCTGCGGTCGCCGGGTGTAAAGGGACCGCCAACGGCTCCACGTTGATCGTCGTCACCTGCAGCATCGGAACGAGGTCGCAGACGATGTCCTTCCCGGGGACGGCTGGGGTCGTCGCAGCGGCGACCGACACGTCGACGCTTGGGCGAGTCCCCGTCTGTTGGAGGGTGGTCGCGTACTTCCCGAACCTGTCCGGGATGCCTTATGAGGTACCCGTCGACGGCTGCGCGCTCGTGGCGCTGTGAGCGGGGCAGCCGTGCGTCTCCGGGCCTTCAGCAGAACCATCTGTGGTGTGACGGCGTGCGCCGCCGCCGCCCTTCCTCTCCCCGTGACGCATGCGACCGAGGCAGGCATCCGGGCGGCCGGCGTAGTGAGGGTCGAAGGATCGTCGTCTGCGTCCATTTCTTTGAACGTTCCTAGGGACACCCGTCTCTCTCTCGATTACTTCGACGAATCGTCGCAGACCGGCCCCCGCTTCAGCCGTGGACGCGGCTTGGCCGCAGTGATACTCGTTCCCGTTGGCCACGGCCCGTCGCGCGCGTTGTCGGCCGTGCGCTTGCCGAAGGCGCCGGGGCAGCTACAGCGATTGGTCTCTTTCGGTCCCGGGAACTGCATGGTCCAGGGACCCGACTGCGCGGTGCCCGCGGGTCCGTATCGGTTGTTCCTCGTAACCGAGTCCGAGGGAGCCGTGACGCTTCGGTTCCAAGGACTGAGCGGTTCGGTCACTGCCACCCCGGTCGACCCCGTCAAAGGGTCGATCGAGGAGCGTGAGCCCGACTACTTCTACGGTGTCCCACACACCGCGACGGGGCTCGACGCGACCGGAGTCGGGTTCGCGCCGACGACGACCGGCAAGTCGATCGTGTTCTCGGCGTTCTGGTTCCGCGGTCCGCGCGACGGCGTCGGCACGATCCCGCCTACGGACAAACCGTTGTTGCAGGTCGGCGTCGCGGGCGCGTGCGCGTACTTCGACAAGCCCCCCTCCGTCGGTGCGTTCGCACCTGGATGCCCCAGTGGGAGCGACATCGGGACCTTCGCGACCCAGCGAGCCTTCGACGACTTCGGCTTCCTCCAGTACAACCAGCTGGCAGGGCTTCCGGCCGGCGACTACGGGCTCGGGAACTACGCGGTCCACACGGGCATCTACGACCCGGGCTTCGTCGGGTACTGGATCGACGTAACGCAGTAGCCCCCAGCGGCGCAATCCATTTTCGATCACCGGCGTCTAGCCATAGTTCAGCGCGCTTCACAGGAGGTGGTGCCTTGTCCTGACCCAATCCAATCGTTGCCGTTTCTAGGAACGTATGCAGAAGGGATCGGAGAGATGAACAGGATCGTCGGAAGTGGGTTGACCTGCATGTTCCTCGTCGCGTCCTTGGTCGCCCCCTCGGCGGCGAGCGCCGCCGCGAGCGTAGGAGCTAGCGCCAACTGCGAGGTAATGGGCGCGCAATGCGTCGCCGGCGCCGGCCAATCGGAGAACGCCGGCACGAGCACGACGGGCGGCTATGCGACGGCGGTGTGCACCGGCCAGTCGAACGGAGCCATGCTCATCGAGGTCAGCTGCTCGGTCGCCGGAAGATCGTCGACCGTCAGCCTTCCCGGGCCCGCAGGGGTGGCGTTCGTCGTGGCGCCGACCGAAAGCTTCACCAGGCAGCCGGTCTGTTGGACCGTGACCGGCTATTTCCTGCAGCCGCTGGGAGGCGTCAACGAAGTGACGACTTCTGGCTGCTCGATAGTGTCGCTCTAGCGATTCGAGCGCGTCCCGCCGGGCCGGAGCCTCGATCACGTCGGCGGCCCGGCGGACGCGCGCGATGCGTCACCGGTCGACCCACACGTGTCTCCCGGACTC
>DASQEJ010000289.1:0-2638 GCA_035633715.1 Actinomycetota bacterium
GCACCAGTAGACGTCGGTCTCGGGCTTCAGGTCGAACACCGCGCGGTGCGTGGAGGACACGCCGGTGAGATATCCGCCGGTCGTGTGGACGATCCCCTTCGGCTTTCCGGTCGTCCCCGACGTGTAGAGGATGTAGAGGAGGTCCTCGGCGTCGAGGCTCTCGGCCGGGCAGTCGGCCGAAGCCGCCGACACGACGTCGGAGTAGACGACGTCGCGGCCCTCGACCATCAGCACGTCCTCGTTCGTGCGGCGAACGACGAGCACCTTCTCGATCGACGGCGTGCCCTCCAGTGCCTCGTCGGCGTTCGCCTTCAGCGGGACGACGGCGCCGCGCCGGTAGCCGCCGTCCGCGGTCACGAGGACCTTGCACTCCGAGTCGTTGATCCGATCCCGTAACGACTCCGCCGAGAACCCGCCGAAGACGACCGAGTGGACGGCGCCGATGCGCGCGCAGGCGAGCATCGCCGCGGGGAGCTCCGGGATCATCGGGAGGTAGATCGCGACGCGGTCGCCCTTGGCGACGCCGAAGCCCTTCAGCACGTTCGCGAGCCGGCACACCTCCTCGTGGAGGTCCCGGTACGTGATCGTGCGCGTCTCGCTCGATGCTGGACCACTCGCCGAGGCGACTGGTGCCGTCGATGCTGGACCACTCGCCGAGGCGACCGGTGCCGGCTCGCCGATCCAGTGGTACGCGACCCGGTCCCCGTTGGAGGCGAGATGCCTGTCGAGGCAGTTGTGGGCCGCGTTCAGCCGCCCGCCCCGGAACCACGAGTGGTGGGGGAACCCGCCCTCGAGCACGGTGTCCCAGCGCTCGAACCAGTCGAGGCGCTCCGCCTGGGACGCCCACCAGGCGTCGGGGTCCCGCTCGGCCTCCGCGTAGACGGCGGCGTCGCCGAAGACGGCCTCGGCGGCGAACTCCGCAGGGGGCTCGAACGTCCGCCTCTCCTCGAGCAGCGCCTCGATCGTCTTCTGGGCGTCCATCGGGCCATTATCCTGCCGGGCGTGAAAATCCTCGTCCTCGGCGGTGACGGCTACCTCGGGTGGCCGACCGCGATGCACCTCTCGGCCGCAGGCCACGACGTCGCGCTCGTCGACAACTTCCTCAGGCGCGCGATGTCGACCGAGCTGGGGGCCGAGTCGCTAACGCCGATCCAGTCGATCGGCGAGCGGGTCCGCGCCTGGAAGGAGGTCTCGGGCCACGACCTCGCGTTCTTCCACGGCGACCTCGCCGACCCGCAGTTCGTCGACGAGGTGTTCGCCGAGGTCAGGCCGGAAGGCATCGTCCACTACGGCGAGCAGCCGAGCGCGCCGTACTCGATGATCGACCGCCGCCACGCGATCGCGACGCAGCGCAACAACGTGGAAGGGACGCTCAACGTCCTCTACGCGATGCGGGACCTCGTCCCCGACGCGCACCTCGTCAAGCTCGGCACGATGGGGGAGTACGGCACCCCGAACATCGACATCGAAGAGGGCTTCATCGAGATCTCGCACAACGGCAGGACCGACACGCTGCCGTTCCCGAAGCTCCCGGGCTCGATGTACCACCTGACGAAGGTCCACGACTCGCACAACATCCACTTCGCCTGCCGTATCTGGGGGCTGCGTTCGACCGACCTCACCCAGGGCGTCGTCTACGGCATCCACACCGCGGAGACGCAGCTCGACGAGAGGCTGTGCACGCGCTTCGACTACGACGAGGTGCTGGGGACCGCGCTCAACCGCTTCTGCGTCCAAGCCGTAGTCGGGCACCCGCTGACGGTCTACGGGAAGGGGGGCCAGACGCGCGGGTTCCTCAACATCGTCGACACGATCCAGTGTGTGCGGCTCGCGCTCGAGAACCCGGCCGAGCGCGGCGAGTTCAGGGTCTTCAACCAGTTCACCGAACAGTTCTCGGTGAACGACCTGGCCACGATCGTCGCCCGCGTCGGCGCCTCCAAGGGCATCAACGTCGTCGTCGACCACGTGACCGACCCGCGCATCGAGGCCGAGGAGCACTACTACAACGCGGCCCACACGAAGCTGGTCGAGCTCGGCCTGAAGGCCCACCTGCTGACCGACGAGGTCGTGGGCGAGCTCCTCGACACCATCCAGCGGTACAAGGACCGGATCCTGCTCGGGCCGATAGCCCCGAAGACGAAGTGGGACCCCCGGCCGTAGGCGGCCTTGACGCCTGACTTTCCCTTCGCAGGAGTGCCAGCAGGGGCGGCGAACCCTGGTCAAGAGGACCCCATACGACCATGGAGATGACAGTCATGCGCAAGGCACTCGCTTCGCTCGTCGCTCTCGGGCTCGTCGCCAGCTTCTCGGCGTCGCCGGCCCTCGCAGGCAAGGCCAAGAAGAAGAAGACGATCTCCGAGACGATCGAAGTGACGGCCGTGCCGTTCCCGAACCTCTCCAGCCACACCGGCACCGCGAGCCCCGGCTGCACCGCCGGCCAGGAGGGCGTCCACAAGCACACCCACCCGTTCGAGGCCCCCGGCTCCGGCGTCCTGACCCTTTCGATGTCCGGCTTCACCGGCGACTGGGACCTCTACGTCTTCAACGCCGAGGGTGTCGCGATCGCCCGCTCGGACAACGCGCAGGTCCCCGACATGGCGCCGCCGGAGGAGAAGGTCGAGATGCCGCTTGCCAAGGG
>DASQEJ010000290.1:0-2381 GCA_035633715.1 Actinomycetota bacterium
CGCGCCGATGCTTGAGGGCCTGCTCCACCTCTTCTCGCCGAGGCCCTTCGGGCAGATCGTCCGCGACCTCATCGATCTCACCATCGTCGCCTACGTCATCTACCGCGGCCTGCTCGTGCTCCGCGGCACGCGCGCCATGCAGATGGGCCTCGGCCTCGGCATCGTGGGCCTCGTCTACATGGGCGCGAAGGTCTTCGGCCTGGTCACGCTGCTGAACCTCCTCTCGGGGCTGCTCTCGTCGATCATCCTCATCGTGGTGGTGGTCTTCCAGAACGACATCCGGCGGGCCCTCATCCGCATGGGCGGCAAGGCCTGGTTCACCGGGGGGCGCGAGCAGCAGTCGCGCGTCATTGACGAGGTGGTCGCCGCCGCCACCGAGCTCGCCCGCCACCGCATGGGCGCCATCATCGCCTTCGAGCAGGACGCGAACCTGCTCGAGTTCGTGAAGAGCGAGGGCATCACCATCGACGCCGCCGTCACGCGCGAGCTCTTGGTGTCGATGTTCGTGCCCGAGTCGGTGAACAAGCTCCACGACGGCGCCGTGCTGATCCGCGACCTCAAGATCGCCCGCGCCGGCGTCTTCTTCCCGATGCCCGAGACCAAGATCCTCGACGCGGCCCTGGGCTCGAGGCACCGGGCCGCCCTCGGCATCACCGAGGAGACGGACGCGGTCGTGGTCGTCGTGAGCGAGGAGCGGGGGACCATCAGCTTCTGCTTCAGCGGCAACATCGTCTCGAACCTCGACGGCCAGTCGCTCCGGCAAGCCCTCTCGGGCCTGTTCGGGCGCGCGGCGACGCGCAAGAAGGGCCCGGCCTCGAAGAAGCTTGGGTCGACCACCTTGAACTCCGCCGCGCCCGTCGTGCCGCCCCCGAGCGCCGCCCCCACGACCCGGGTGAACACGATCCCGCCGCCGGTCGGGCCGGCCCGCACGCCGGTGCCGGTCGTGCCCATTCAAGTCCGCGACTGGGAGCGCGAGGCGGCGCCGATCTCGGCGCGGACCGGGAGCAAGCTCCTCACGTCCACGCCGATGCGGCCCACCGAGATCCGGTCGGTGCCGGAGACGCGCCCGTCCGGGGACTCCGGCGAGAAGCCGAGCGGCGAAGGCGGGCAGCCCACGCCCGCTGGACCGAGGGCCGCGACGTTCGTGCCGTCAACGACGTCGACGCCGCCGCCCCCGATGCCAGCCGGCGCCACGCCCGCCTCGCCGGCGTCGCCGCCCTCGGGGGAGGAGTCGTGACGGTCAAGGACGGCTTTCGCGGCGCGATCCGCTCGGCCGTGCTCGATAACCTGAGCCTGAAGGCCGTCTCGCTGGTCTGCGCGCTCGGCGTCTACGCCTTCATCAACGGCGCCGAGAACGTGCAGCGGACGATGGCCGTGAGCGTCGTCTCGATCATGCCGCCCGAGAGCGCGAACCGGCAGCTCCTCTCGCCGCTCCCCACCGAGGTGGCCGTCACGGTGCAGGGGTCGAGGACGCACCTCGACGACCTGCGGGCCGAGGATCTCGGCAGCCTCCAGCTCGACCTCCGGAACGGCCGCGAGACGCGCGTCGACCTCGATCCGGCGATGTTCCACGTCCCCGTCGGCGTGACCGTGCAGCAGATCTACCCGGCGACGCTCGAGGTGAAGTGGGACGACGTGATCCAGCGGCAGATCCCGGTCCAGATCCCGCGCACGGGCGAGCTCAAGGCGGATCTTGTGATCAAGGGCGCGCCTGCGGCCCAGCCGCCGGTCGTGAACGCGCGGGGGCCCCGGACGGTGGTCGACGTGCTGCAGTTCGCCCGCACCTCGCCGTTCGACGTGGCGGGGCTGCTCGAGGGCGAGCACCGGCGCACGCTCCCGCTCGACAAGCCGCCGAAGCTCGTGACGTACGACGTGGAGAACGTGGTGGCGATCGTCGAGGTGACGCGCGAGCTCGTCACGAAGCCCTTCACCAACCTCAAGGTCGAGGTGATCGGCGTGGCCCGCGCGACGACCAAGCCGAGCTTCGTCACGGTCTCGTTCACCGGCACGGCCGAGGACGTGAACGCGATCCAGAGCGAGGCCATCGTGCCGCGCGTGGAGCCGAAGGCGGCGCCGAACGTCGACACGCTGAAGCCGGGCAGCGCCTACCTCGATGTCCTGCTCGACCTGCCGCCGCGCGTGAAGGCCGAGATCCAGCCGCCGAAGGTGCTCGTGAAGTGGTGAGGGCTTCGTAGCGAGGCAGGGGGCCTTCGTGGCGAGGTCGGGGGCCTTCGTGGCGAGGTCGGGGACCTTCGTGGCGACGTCGGGGACCTTCGGGGGAACGTTGCCGACCTTCCGGGGAACGTTGCCGACCTTCCGGGGAACGTTGCCGACCTTCCGGGGAACGTTGGCGACCTTCCGGGGAACGTTGCCGACCTTCG
>DASQEJ010000291.1:0-7693 GCA_035633715.1 Actinomycetota bacterium
CGAGCCGATCGAGATCGCGAGGAGACACGAGGTCGAGCCGGGGGGCCCACTTCCGAACGAGGGCCGCATCGGCGGCGAGGAGCTCCTCAGCGCTCATGTAAAACGTGAAACATGGGGAGCCGGGCGATGTAAAACGTGAAACATCGGCAGGCTACTCGCCTCGGACGACTACCTTCCGGTTCGGCTCAACGCCCTCGCTGAAGCTAGACGCCCCGTCGATCTCGGCTACGGCGTCGTGGACGACCTTCCGCTCGTACGCCGACATCGGCTCGAGCTCGATCTCCGTCCCCCGCTCCTTCGCCCGCGCGGCGATCGAGCGTGCGTACTCGGCAAGCGAGGCGCGGCGGCGGGCTCGGTAGCCCTCGACGTCGACGAGCACGCGGACACGGCCCTTCAGCCGCCTCTGGACCGCCGTCCTCGTGATCTCCTGGAGCGCGTCCAAGGTCTGGCCACGGCGGCCGATCAGGCCCCCGAGCGACTCCCCCGACACCTCGACGGTCGCGGTATCGCCCTCGATCGACGACGACACCTCGCCCTCGAGCTCGAGTGACTTCAGCAGCCCGGAGACGAACTCCTCGGCCGTCGACGCCACGTCCTCCGGCGTCGCGGGCTCGAGGGCGTCCTCGGCCTCGGCCCCCGGCGTGCTCGGAGAGGCGTCGTCCAGGGGCTGCTCGACCTCTGCGTCCGCGTACGGTTCCTGGTCCTCGATCACTTCTTCCTCTTCTTCTTGCTCGACGGGTGGGGCTTCGATGCCGCCCCGGCGGGCTGCTTGCCGCCGTTCGGAGAAGCTTTCGACGAGTCGGGCTTCCCGGCCTTCGCCGTCGCCGGAGTCTTCCCGCCCTTGTCCTTCTTCGGGAGGACGGCGCCGCCTCCGGCCCCCACCGCCACCGGTGGGTGGGCGGCGAGGATGATCCGCTGCTGGACGATCGTCCACAGGTTCGTGGTGACCCAGTACACGACGACGCCCGCCGGGAAGTTGAACGAGAACACCATCAGCATCAGCGGCATGATCCTCGTGATCATCTGCATCTGCTGCGCCTGGGGGCTCTTCGGCGTCGACTTCTGCATCTGCTTCTGCTGGTAGTAGGTCGTGAAGCCCATCGCGAGGACGAGCAGGAGGTAGGGGAGCGCCGCCACGAGGCCGCTGCCGCACGACTCGGCCAGCGCGCGGGCGGTCCCCTCGCCCTCGATGGTCCCGCTCAGGGTGTTCCCTGCGGTGCAGTTCAGGTGGATCCCGAGGAAGCTGTTGATCTGGACGGGGATCTCCCGCAGCCCGTCGGCCAGCGCCGAGCTCTCGACGACCTCGCCCATGTACTTCAGCGGCTCGCGGATGACGTAGAAGAGCCCGATCAGGACCGGGAACTGCATGAGCAGCGGGAGGCAGCCCCCGAACGGGTTCACCCCGTGCTCCTTGTAGAGCGCCATCAGCTCTTCGTTCATCTTCTGGCGGTCGCCCTTGTGCTTGGCCTGGAGGCGCTTGATCTCGGGCTGGATCGCCTGCATCTCCCGCATCGACTTCGTCTGCTTGATCGACAACGGGAGCAGCAGGAGCCGGACCGCGAGCGTGAGCAGGATGATCGCCAGCCCGTAGCTCGGGATCAGGGCGTAGAAGCCGGCGAGCGCAGTCGAGAAGAGCTCGAAGAAGCCCACTACGAGGCCTTCCTAGCGGCGGGAGGTACCCGGTCCACGCCGCCGGCCGACCACGGATGGCACCGGCCGACCCGCTTCAGCGCCATCCAGCCGCCGCGGGCTGCGCCGTGCGTCCGGATCGCCTCGGCGGCGTACTCCGAGCACGTCGGGGCGAAGCGGCAGTGGGGGCCGAGGAGCGGGGAGATCGCCCGGCGATAGAACGCGATGAGGCCGAGGAGAGCACGGCCCGCGAGGCTCATCGGGCGCTCCTCTTGGGGGCTCCGGCGCTCTCGAGGCACGTCTTTACATATTCTTCCACCCGGGAGAACGGCTCGGTCGCCAGGGCGGCTCGCCCGATCAGGACGACGTCGGCGGGCCCCGGGTCGTACGCCCGCACGGCCTCGCGCAGGCGCCGGCGGATCTTGTTGCGCACCACGGCCTTGCCCGCGGACTTCCCGACGGCCAGACCCAGCCGGGCGGGACCGCTCTCGCGAGTCGCCACGATCGCCGTCACCCCGTCGCGCGAGCAGCGACGCCCGGTCGCGTGGACGCGCGCGAAGCTCGGCTTTCCGGACAGCGATTGGATCGAGGGCATCGGGCGGGGCGGCGCTACGCGGACAGCCGCTCGCGGCCCTTCGCCCGCCGTGCCTTGAGGATCGCCCTGCCGGCGCGGGTCTTCATGCGCGCACGGAACCCGTGCTTGCGCTTCCGCCGGCGCGTGTTGGGCTGGAACGTTCTCTTCGTCATGTGGGCATCTTCCGTTCGGTGGTGTCGCGGGCCGGGCGTCCGGTGGCGACGAGTGGTCGCGGCAACGCTGGCCCTTCCGAGGTGCGGGGGGAGTATAGCGGGCGCGCTCCGTACGCACTTGGGGCACTCGCCTCAGGTTTCCTCGCGACCCCGGGGGGTTCGCCTTGACGCCGCGCCGCGAGGCCTGCTTAGGATACGCAGCGGTCTCAAGCCTCTAGGATTCGGGCCGGGCTCGTGGCACTTCCCCACGGTTTCACCGGCTGAGCAGACCGGCGCGGCAATGAGCAGGAAACTTCGTCCACACCTGTGGATAGACCTGTTAGTCGTCGCGTCGGCCCTGGTCAGACCCACTTCCCCTTTCCCCGTCGACGACGCGCGCGCGTCGTCGCCCTTCAGGTCGCGGGCTGCACCGTCCGGGGAGATGTGGAAAACGAGCATCGATGAAGGGGAGGCCATGGATGCACAGCTCGGTTAGCGAACAGACGCCCGCGCCGGCCGCGGGCAGCACCACCGACACAGCCGCTTCGATCTGGGATCGAGCCGCCGAGGACCTGAAGCTCGCGCTTTCGGAGAGCAACTTCTCGGCCTGGTTCGGGCGGACCCAGGCCGTCGGCCTCGACGGCGACACGCTCGTCCTCGGGGTCCCGAACCACTTCACGAAGGACTGGATCGAGGGCCGCTTCCTGGAGCCTCTCGTCGTGGCGGTGACCGCCGCGGCCGGGCGCCCTCTCGAGGTGGCCATCCTCGCCGACGCCGCCTACGCCCCCGGCGACTCCCCCGCGCAGGCCTCGCCTCCCCCCGCGGTCGTGACCATCCCCGACGTCGCCGACCTCCCCCCCGACGACGTCTTCCACCCCAACTACAGCTTCGACTCCTTCGTCATCGGGTCTTCGAACCGGTTCGCGCACGCCGCGGCCCTCGCCGTCGCGGAGGCCCCCGCGCAGGCCTACAACCCGTTGTTCATCTACGGCGGCGCCGGCCTCGGCAAGACCCACCTCTTGCACGCCATCGGGAGATACGCGCTGCAGTGGCACCCGAACACCGTCGTGCGCTACGTGTCGACCGAGCAGTTCATGAACGACTTCATCCTCGCCCTGCAACGTCGCAACATCCCCGCGTTCCATCGCCGCTACCGGATGGCGGACCTGTTGCTGATCGACGACATCCAGTTCCTCGAGGGCAAGGAGCGCACGCAGGAGGAGTTCTTCCACACGTTCAACGCGCTCCATCCGAAGAGCCAGATCGTCATCACGTCGGACCGCGCCCCGAAGAAGATCTCGACGCTCGAAGAACGGCTCCGCACGCGTTTCGAGTGGGGCCTGATCACCGACATCCAGCCCCCGGACCTCGAGACGCGCCTGGCGATCCTGCAAAAGAAGGCTGAGACCGAGAAGCTGCTCGTCGGCCATGACGTGATGTCGTTCATCGCCAGCCGCATACAGACGAACATCAGAGAGCTCGAGGGCGCGCTGATCCGCGTCGCCGCATACGCGTCGCTCACGCGTTCCGAGCTCTCGCTCGACCTCGCGCAACAGGTCCTGCGCACGCTCCTCCCCGAAGCGCGCGAAGCCCGCGTCACGTCAGACCTCGTCGTCTCCGTCGCGGCCGACTACTACGACGTCACGGCCGAGGAGATCTGCTCTTCCAGTCGTTCGCGACCTCTCGTCACCGCACGGCAGATGGCCATGTACCTATGCCGCGAGCTCACCGACCTCTCGCTTCCCAAGATCGGCGAGCGTTTCGGGGGCCGCGACCACTCGACCGTCCTGTACGCGATGCACAAGGTCCGCCAGCAGATGAAAGAGCGTCAGGACTGCTATCAGCAGGTCGAAGAGCTCACGACACGGATCCGCCAACAGGCCGCCCGTGGATAGAGCACGCATGGCCTGCGCGGACTGTGGAGCAGATGTCGCGCTCTCGGCGCAGAGACATCTTCGTCCGAGTTGTGCAGCTTCGGGCTCACACGCCGCGCGCAGGGGCGTACCCACGTCTACCAGGCGCGATGGCCGTTATCCCCACTGCCAACACGCCCTAGTAAGGACTACTGAAAGATCTATATCTCTACCCAAAGCCATGAAGTGCAAAACCAAGATCCTCTTCTTGTCACACCGCTTCTCTAACGTGAGACCGACGGGTACTCGGATGGGAGGAACACGATGAAGTTCCGCTGCGAACGCGACGACCTGCTCGAGGCCGTGCAATTCGCGTCCAGGGCGATCTCGAACCGCGCGACGCTGCCGGTCCTGTCGGGTCTGCGGATCGACGCGACCGAAGGCGGCGTCGTGACGGTCGCGGCCACGGACCTCGAGCTCACGATGGAGACGTCGTTCCAGGCCGGCGTCGACGAGCCCGGCAAGACGATCGTTCCGGGCCGGCTCTTCGGTGAGATGAGCAGAAGCCTGTCGTCCGGACAGGTGACGGTCGGTGGCGGCGAAGGCGAGGTCGAGATCGGGTCCGGCCGCGGGAACTTCCGCGTGAAGTCGCTGGCGCCGGATGACTACCCGGCGCTCCCCATCGAGGGGCGCGAGGACGCCGGCGAGGGCGTGATCGTCGAGATCGACGGCAACCTGCTGGCGACGGCGCTGTCTCAGGTGGTGCGTAGCGCGTCCGGCGACGAGAGCCGTCAGGTGCTGACCGGCGTCCTGTGGGAGCTCGAGTCCGGAAGCCTGACGCTCGCGGCGACCGACTCCTACCGGCTCGGCGTGCGGTCGCTGAAGGTCGACGGTGGTCCGGCCGAGCTGCGCAAGGTGATCTTGCCGGCGCGGGCGTTGCACGAGCTCGCACGTGCGCTGCAGGGTGGCGGCACGACCGTGAAGGCGACGGTGAAGGAGAACCTGGTCGCGTTCGCGATCCCGGCCGCGGGCGAAGGCTCCGGTGGCGGCGAGTCCGTGATCGGCAGCCGCTTCATCGAGGGCGAGTTCCCGAACTACCGTCAGCTGATCCCGCAGGGATATCCGAACTCGCTGACGGTCGAGCGCGAGGCCCTGCTCGAGGTCACGAAGCGCGTGGGTCTGCTGGCGCAGAACAACCTGCCGGTCAAGCTCCAGCTGGGGGCCGAGCTCGAGGTGTCGGCGCACACTCCCGACGTCGGTGAAGGCCAGGAGGTCATCGACGCGGAGTACCAGGGCGAGCCTTTGGTGATCGCGTTCAACCCGCAGTTCCTCTACGACGGAGCTTCGGCGATCGGCTCCGAGCGGATCGTCGTCGAGGTCTCTGACGGGCTGAAGCCGGCGATCTTGCACGGCGAGAGCGACGAGGCCTTCACGTACCTGCTGATGCCGGTCCGCCTGTCGTAGTTACCGACGGGTGCGCGTAGACGCCCTCGCTCTCGAGGACTGGCGGAACTACGAGCGTCAGTCGGTCGATCTGGCGCCGGGGCTGAACCTCGTCGTCGGCGCGAACGCACAGGGGAAGACCAACCTGCTGGAGGCAGTGCACTGCCTGAGCGGGTTCGGCTCACCGCGTGCCGCGGACGCCGCGCTCGTACGGCACGGTTGTGAGCGTGCGCTCCTGCACGCCACGGTCGAACGCCGCGGGCGAAGCGTGCGGATCGACCTCGAGGTGCGGCCGGGGAAAGGCTCGCGCGCGCTGCTGAACAAGACGCCGGTGCAGCCGCGGCTTCTGGGTGACGTGTGCGTGAGCGTGTTCTTCGGGCCCGACGAGCTCTCTCTCGTCAAAGGATCGCCCGACGGCCGGCGCCGTTTCCTGGACGAGCTCGTCGTCAAGCTGCGTCCGGCGCGCGACGGTTTGCGCCGCGAGTTCGAGCGAACGCTGAAGCAACGAAACGCGCTGCTGAAGTCGGCGCCGCGCGGTGGTTCCGCGACCGTGTCGTCGACGCTCGACGTGTGGGACGCGGCCCTCGCTCGCGCGGGCGGGGGCCTCGCGGCCGCGCGGCTCGAGGCCCTGGCCGGGTTGATCCCTCTCGCGGCGAAGCGCTACGAGGAGATCGCCGGTGCGGGGACGTTGTCGCTCGAGTACGCGAGCACGTGGGTGGACGAAAACGTCGAGCCCGACGCGGCGTCGCTCGAGGCCGCGCTGCGCGAGGCGATCGCCGAGGTCCGCCCGCGCGAGATCGAACGTGGCGTGAGCCTGGTCGGCCCCCAGCGCGACGACGTGACGGTCCTGCTCGGCGGGGGCCCGGCGGGGTTCGTCGACGCGCGCGTCTTCGCGTCGCAGGGCGACCAGCGGACCTGTGCGCTCGCTCTCAAGCTCGGGGAGCACGACCTTCTCTCCGACGCGCTCGGCGAGGAGCCCGTGCTGTTGCTGGACGACGTGTTCTCCGAGCTGGACCCGTCGCGGCGGGCATGGCTCGCGGACGCCGTCAGGTCGATCGGCCAGACGCTCGTCTCGACGGCCGAGCCGGTCGCGCTCGACGCGCTGGCCCCCGAGCGGACGCTCGAGGTCTCGGCGGGGACGGTGAGCCGCGGTGGGTGACGACTTCGTCCGGCTGAAGGACCTGTTGCCCGGCGCGACGGGCCGCCTGGGGATCCCGTCGCCCGAAGCGACCGGCCGGGTGTGGTCGGCGTGGAAGGAGATCGTCGGGCCTGCCGTCGCGGCTCACGCCGAGCCGACGTCGCTGCGCGAGGGGGTCCTCAGAGTCCGTGCGGACTCGCCGGCGTGGGCCACCGAGATCGGCTACCTGGCGGACGACATCCGGAGCCGCGCGAACGCCGTCACGGGTCGCGCGCTGGTGTCGGAGGTGAGGGTGTGGACGGGCCCGCGCCCGGCCGCCGGAGCCACCTCCGGCGGCGCCGGGGCGACGTTGGAGACGGGGTCGCAAGGCGAGGATCGCGAGCCCGCGGGGGACCCCGCCGAGGCCCTCGACAGGGCTCGCCGCGCGTGGGCCAAGAGGCATCGTCGCTGAGCCGCCCCGAGGGCCCCGAAATCCCCTAAATCCCCTGGTAGATGGTAGGATTCGGGCGTGAATCCACGGTTCGGAACCCCACCTGAACGCGCCCTCCTCCACCCGTGAGGAGCGTTCTTTTTACGTGTAGCGGCGGCCACTGCCGCTCCGGGTTCCGAGCGTTACGGATAGAAGGAGCATGACCGTAGCCAGCGACGCACGCGAACCCACGAAGAAGCGCCGGGACGGCACCTACACGGGACAGGACATCACCGTCCTCCGGGGTCTCGATCCCGTCCGGAAGCGGCCGGGCATGTACATCGGCTCGACCGGGATCCGGGGTCTCCACCACCTCGTCTACGAGGTCGTCGACAACGCAGTGGACGAGGCCATGGCCGGGTACTGCGACCGGATCATCGTCGAGCTCCTCGCCGACGGCGGGTGCCGGGTCTCCGACAACGGCCGTGGGATCCC
>DASQEJ010000292.1:0-1825 GCA_035633715.1 Actinomycetota bacterium
CTCGTCGCGGGCTTCCAGGACCTCGGCGCCGGCGGCATCTCGTGCCCGACGTCGGAGATGAGCGCGAAGGCCGGCACGGGAATGGTCGTCGACGTCGACAAGGTCCACCGGCGCGAGCCGGGCATGGAGCCGTTCGAGGTCATGATCTCGGAGTCGCAGGAGCGCATGCTCGCGGTCGTCGAGCCCGAGAAGCTCGACGAGGTCCTCGAGGTGTGCCGCCGCTGGGGCCTCGAAGCCTCCGTGCTCGGCGAGGTCGCCAAAGACGGCCGCCTGAAGGTGCTCGCCGGAGGCGAGGTCGTCGCCGACGCCCCGGCCGAGGCGCTCGCCGAGGAAGGCCCCGTCTACCAGCGTCCGCTGGAGCGCCCGGCATGGATCGACGACGTGCAGGCCGCGCCCCCCGGCGACGGCGCGCCGGCCGATCTTCGGGACGCTTTCCTCACGTTGTTGTCGTCGCCCGGGATCGCCTCGAAGCGCTGGATCTGGGAGCAGTACGACCACATGATCTTCCTCGGGACCGTGCAGGGCCCCGGATCGGACGCGTCGGTGATCCGGCTCCCGGGCACGGACGTCGCGGTGGCGATCACCGTCGACGGACCCGGCCGCCTCTGCTACCTCGACCCGTACCTCGGCGCGGTGCACGCGGTCGCGGAGGCCGCTCGCAACGTCGCCTGCTCCGGCGCCAAGCCGCTAGCCGTCACGAACTGCCTCAACTTCGGCAACCCCGAGAAGCCCGACGTCATGTGGCAGTTCGCCGAGGTCGTCCGCGGCATCGGCGACGCGTGCAAGGCCCTCGGGACGCCGGTCACGGGCGGCAACGTGTCCTTCTACAACGAGACCATGGGCCGGGCCATCTACCCCACCCCGGTCATCGGCATGGCCGGCGTCTGTCACTCGCCGGAGACTTCGGTCGGGCTCGGCTTCCGCGAGGACGGCGACGTGCTCATGCTCCTCGGCTCCCTCGACGCGGACGCCTTCGGGGGCAGCGAATACGCAAGGGTCGTGAACGGGACGGTCGCCGGGAAGCCTCCGGCCCTGGACCTGGTTGCAGAGAAGAGCCTGCACGATCTCCTCTTCGAGGCGGCCGGAGCGGGCCTGCTCAGGTCCGCGCACGACGTATCGACGGGGGGGCTTGCCGTGACACTCGCCGAATCGGCGATCGCAGGAAGAAAGGGCTTCGAGCTCGACGCGCTCGCAGGCGACCCTCATCGCACGCTGTTCGCCGAGCCTGCGTCGTGCGTGGTCGTCTCGGTTGCGGGCGAGAACGAACGAGCGCTGAGCGACGCAGCCGCGGCCGCGGGTGTCGCGATCGACCGGCTCGGGCTGGTCGGCGGCGACGCCCTGCGCTTCGGTTCCTTCGACGTCTCGCTCGACGAAGCCACTGCGGCCTTCGAAAACGGTCTGGCCGACCGCCTCTCGGCTACCATCGACGCATGAGTGGGGAAGCGCGTGACGCCTGCGGCGTCGTCGGCATCTACGCACCGGGCGAGGACGTCGCCCGGCTCACCTACTACGGCCTCTACGCGCTGCAGCACCGCGGGCAGGAGTCCGCGGGCATAGCCGTCTCCGACGGCCAGACGGTCGTCGTCTACAAGGAGCTCGGCCTCGTCTCGCAGGTGTTCGACGAGACCGTCCTGAACAGCCTGCGCGGGGACCTCGCGATCGGCCACGTCCGCTACTCGACGACCGGGTCGACGTCGTGGGAGAACGCGCAGCCGTCGTTCAAGTCCTCGCCCGTAGGCCAGGTCGCGCTCGCGCACAACGGCAACCTCGTGAACTCCGTCGCGCTGAAGCGCCGTCTCGCCGAGGTGGGAGGCGACCCGACGCC